>JBKJOI010000119.1:0-35327 GCA_046595695.1 Haliangiales bacterium
TTCTATGTCGAGGCCGGCCAGATGCAGGGCCCGGCCAAGGATCTGAAGGTCGAGGACTTCTGGTATCTCGCGCCGCTCGACCGCGCCCGCAAGGCGCTCGGCAGCTAAGCCGCGCACGGCCACCCGCCCGTCCGGTGGACGGGGCTGCAACGCCCCGTCCACCTGCGTTCATCGCGCCCACCCGAGTGAGGCTTTTCTCCCTTGCAGACCTCCGAACTCGCCCCCGCCTTGCCGGCGCTTCGCCATGCGCCCGCGCGCAACTGGCGCGACCTGATGGTCCATCCGCTCGTGCTGCGGCTGGTCTCGTTCTCGGCGGTGCTGATGCTGTGGGAATATGCCGGCCGGATTCCGCTGAGCCCGGCCTTTCCGACCTTTCTCGAGACGCTTGCCGGGCTCGGCGAGTTGATCGCCGACGGCAGCCTGTTCAAGGCCTTCCTGATCACGCTTCACCCGCTCGTCATCGGACTTGCCGTCTCAATCGTGCTCGGGGTCTCGCTCGGGGTGCTGATGGGCCTGCACAAGCCCTCCGAATGGCTGATCGCGCCGCTCTTCATCATCGCCCAGGCCGCGCCGCTCGCCGCGCTGATCCCGATCCTGACCTTCGCCTACGGCATCGGCCTGACCGCCAAGATCATGACGGTCTGCATCATGGCGATGCCGGTGATCGTGCTGAACACGCTCGGCGCGGTGCGCAACACGCCGCAGTCGCTGCTGGAGATGAGCCGGTCGTTCCTGGCGACGCAGAGCCAAAGCATCCGCATGGTCATCCTGCCGGCCGCGAGCCCGATGATCTTCGCCGGCCTGCGGCTCGGCTGCGCCGCCGCCTTCATCGGCGTCATCCTGGCCGAACTGCTGATCACGCCGACCGGCATCGGCGATCTGATCTCCTACAACCAGTCGATCGCCGACTACCCGAAGATGTATGCGGCGATCCTCTCCATCATCGTCTTCTCGGTGCTCTTCATCGAAGCGCTGGAGCGGATCGAGTTCATCCTGTTTCGACCTGAGGTGCGCGCATGAATCCGAGCAGAGCCACGGCGGCGCCGCGCGCGATCGACCCCACGACGATCGCGGCGCTTGCCCCCCGCCCGATCGTCGAGGTCAAAAGCGTCTCGAAGACCTATCCCGGCGGCGTCGAGGCGCTGAACGGCATTTCGCTCGACTTTCCGGAAGGCAAGCTGACGACGCTGCTCGGCCCCTCGGGCTGCGGCAAGACCACGCTGCTCAAGATCATCGCCGGGCTGATTCCGCACAGCGGCGGGCAGGTTCTGGTCGATGGCCAGGAGGTCACCGGGCCTGAGCCCGAGCGGGCTTTCGTCTTCCAGGATTTCGCGCTGATGCCCTGGGCCAGCGTGATGCGCAATGTCGCCTTCGGGCTCGAACTGCGCGGCGTCGCCCGCTCGGAGCGCGAGGCCATCGCCGAACGCCACATCACGCGGGTCGGCCTCAAGGGCTTCGAGCAGAAATTCCCGCACGAGCTCTCGGGCGGCATGCGCCAGCGCGTCGTCATCGCGATCGCGCTCGCGCTCAAGCCGCGCCTGCTCGTCATGGACGAGCCGACCACGGCGCTCGACGTGATCGTGCAGCGCGAGATCCTGGATCGCGTCGCCGAGCTGCGCCGCGAGCTGGGCCTGTCCATCCTGTTCATCAGCCACGACCTGCCGCTCCTGCTCGCCTTCTCGGATCGCGTCGGCGTCATGCAGCAGGGCCGCCTGGTCGAGATCGGCGAGACCCAGACGCTGCGCGCGAACGCCAAGGATCCCTACACGCAGCGCCTGCTGGCGGCGTTCCCCTCGCTCGATCCGCCCGCGCGCCCCTCGTTCGTGCCCGGCGCCGAGGGCCCCATGCTGCTCGAGGTGCGCGGGCTCGGCCGCACCTTCGAGCGTCACGCGCTGTTCTCGCGCAAGCAGCCGCCCGCCACGCTCGCGGGCATCTCCTTCGACCTGCGCGCCGGCGAGGTGCTGGCGCTCGTCGGCGAGTCCGGCTCGGGCAAGAGCACGCTCGCGCGCCTGCTCGCGCGCCTCGATCGCCCCGACGAGGGCTCCATCCGCCTGGCCGGCCAGGACGCGCTCGCCGGCCCCATGCGCGAGCACCGGGCGCGCGTGCAGATGGTCTTCCAGGATCCCTTCGCGTCGCTCAACCCGGCGCGCCGCGTCCGTCACCACCTGGCGCGGCCGCTCTTCCTGCACGGCGAAAAGGCGCAGCGCTCGGACCTCGACGCGCGCGTGGCCTCGCTGCTCAGCTCGGTCGGCCTCGAGCCCGCGGCGGTGATCGCGCGCCGCTTCCCGCACGAGCTGTCGGGCGGCCAGCGCCAGCGCGTGGCGCTGGCGCGCGCGCTCGCCGCGGCTCCGCGCTTGCTCATCGCCGACGAGCCGACCTCCATGCTCGACGCCTCGCTGCGCGCCGACCTGCTCGCGCTCCTGCGCAAGCTGGCGCGCGACCGCGGCCTGGGCGTCCTCTTCATCACCCACGACCTGGCCAGCGCCGCCGCCATCGCCGACCGCGTGATCGTCCTCTACCGCGGCAAGATCGTGGAAGAAGGTCCGGTCGGCCAGGTGCTGCGCGAGCCCACGCACGACTACACGCGCCAGCTGCTCGCCGCGGCGCGTTTCGAGCCCGAGACCACCGATGCAACCGCTGCCGTCCGGCCCCTGGCCGCGGCGCTGGAGACACATGAAGCACTTTCCTGACGATTTCAAATGGGGTGCCGCCACCTCCGCGTTCCAGATCGAGGGCGCGGCGAGCGAAGGCGGCCGCGGTGAGTCCATCTGGGACCGTTTCTGCGCGACGCCGGGCAAGATCGTGGACGGCACGCACGCGCAGGTCGCCTGCGACCACTACCGCCGCTACCCGGAGGACATCGAGCTGCTCAAGTGGCTCGGCGTGCGCTCGTACCGCTTCTCGGTGGCCTGGCCGCGCGTGCTGCCCACCGGCCGGGGTAAGCCCAACGCGCGCGGCCTCGACTTCTACGATCGCCTGGTCGATGCGCTGCTCGACGCCAAGATCGAGCCGTTCCTGACGCTCAACCACTGGGACCTGCCGCAGGCGCTGCAAGACGCGGGCGGCTGGCCGGCACGCGACACCGTGCACGCCTTTGTCGACTACGCCGACGCGGTCATGCGCCACCTCGGCGACCGTGTGCACCACGTGTGCACGCACAACGAGCCCTGGTGCGTCAGCCACCTCGGCTACGTGAACGGCGAGCACGCGCCCGGCGAGAAGGACTACCCGCGCTCGCTGGCCGCGGCGCACCACCTCCTGCTCTCGCACGGCCTGGCGACCGCGGCGGTCCGCGCGATCGTGCCCAAGGCCGAGGTCGGCATCGTGCTCAACCTGACGCCGGCCGAGCCCGCCTCGGGCAGCCATGCCGATCGCGAGGCCTGCCGCAGCTTCGACGGCACGTTCAACCGATGGTTCCTCGATCCCCTCTACGGCAAGGGCTACCCGGCCGACGTCATCGCCGACCACGTGGCCGCCGGACACCTGCCCGAGGGCGCGCTGCCCTTCGTCAAGGACGGCGACCTGCGCGCCATCGCCGCGCCGACCGACTACCTGGGCATCAACTACTACTCGCGCGCGATCCTGCGCTCGAGTGCCATCCCCGAGGCCGAAAACGCGCCGCCCACGGTCGTCGCCTCCAGCGACAAGACCGACTTCAACTGGGAGGTCTACCCTGACGGCCTGCACGCCACCCTGGGCCGCGTCCACCGCGAGTACGCGCCCAAGAAGATCTACATCACCGAGAACGGCGCGGCCTACTCGGCCGCGCCCGACGCCTCGGGGCGCGTTCACGACGTGGATCGCCAGCGTTACCTGTCGACCCACTTCGAGGCCGTCCACGCCGCCATCCAGGAGGGCGTGCCCGTGCACGGCTTCTTCGTGTGGTCGCTGCTCGACAACTTCGAGTGGGCGCAGGGCTACACCAAGCGCTTCGGCATCGTCTGGGTCGACTACGAGACCCAGGAGCGCCTCGCCAAGGACTCCGCCCATATGTGCCGCAAGATCATGCGCGACAACGCGCTCGACGCCGACGACGCCCGCATCGAGGTCGCTTCGTGAACCGAATCTCCCTGAACCGGATCGTCATCTCCCTCCTCTCCTTCGTCCTCCTGATCGGGCTCGCCCGGACGGCCTCCGCCACCGAGGCACACGTCGTGAAAGACGAGCGCGGCTACAAGCTCGTCGTCGACGGCAAGGACATGCTGGTCCGCGGCATGAACTGGGGCTACCAGCCCATCGGGACCAACTACACCTACTCGCTGTGGACGCAGCCGGACGAGTTCATCGAGCGCGTGCTGCGCCAGGAGATGGGCCTGCTGAAAGGCATGCACGTCAACTTCATCCGCCAGTACGCCGACATTCCGCCCTACTGGGTGGCGTGGATCTACCAGAACTACGGCATCTACACCGCGATCAACCACACCATGGGCCGCTACGGCGCGACCGTGAACGGCGTGTGGACCGAGAAGATCGACTATTCGAACCCCGAGCACCGCGCCTCGCTGGTCGCCGAGATCGTGGCCGTCGTCGAGAAGTACAAGGGCACGCCCGGCGTCGTGATGTGGATGATCGGCAACGAAAACAACTACGGGCTCGCGTGGACCGGCTTCGAGATCCAGGCGCTGCCCGGCAAGGGTCAGGAGGACGCCGCGCGCGCCATCTCGCTGTACACGCTCTACGGCGAGGTCATCCGCGCCATCAAGGCGATCGACAAGGCGCACCCGGTCACCATCGCCAACGGCGACCTGCAGTACATCGACCTCATCGCCCAGCACTGCCAGGGTCTCGACATCCTGGGCTCGAACGTCTACCGCGGCGCCTCGGCGCGCGACTTCTACCAGGTCGTGCACGACAAGCTCGGCCTGCCCGCCATGTTCACCGAGTTCGGCGCCGACGCCTACGACACCAAGGCCGACCGCGAGGACGCCTCGGCACAGGCCGAGTACCTGCGCGCGCAGTGGCAGGAAATCTTCGAGCAGAGCTGGGGCAAGGGCAAGGTCGGCAACGCCATCGGCGGCTTCATCTTCCAGTGGACCGACGGCTGGTGGAAGTTCAAGCAGGACGAGTTCCTCGACGTCCACGACACCAACGCGTCGTGGCCCAACAAGGCCTACCCGCTCGACTTCGTCGAGGGCCAGAACAACATGAACGAGGAGTGGTTCGGCATCGCCGCGCTCGCCGACCAGCAGCCCGACGGCTTCTACCGCTCGCAGCCGCGCGTCGCCTACTACCTGCTCAAGAAGGCCTTCGCGCTCGATCCCTACGCCGAGACGACCACGCTCGAGGTGGTCCGCGCGCACTTCGGGGCGCTCCAGGCCGACGACTTCCTGGGTGAGTACGAGGGCCGGCGCGCCGCCACCGATCTGATCGGGCTGAGCAAGGTGCGCATCTCCGGCCTGCGCCTGCGCTTCGACACCAACTACACCTACGGCGACAAGCACAGCGCGCACTACAACCTGGGCCGCTACGATCACACCGAGTCGATGTTCGTCGACTTCACGGTCCAGCCGACCTCGAAGATCTACGGCAAGCTGACGCTCAACTTCGTCGGCAACGCCGCGGTGAACCGCCTCGATCCGCTCTACTGGGAGAACCGCGAGAAGCCGCTCACCGGCACGCCCACCGAGCCGGTCGATCCCAACGCCGCGCCGGCCACCGACCAGGGCTTCGACCACGTCTCGATCTACGCCGCCGAGCTGAAGGCCGACTTCTCGCACTTCACGCTCGACGGCTACTACCGCACCGGCCACGGCCACTGGGGCTACGAGGGCGACTTCTTCGGCATCTACCGCGACGCCTACTACGGCCCGGCCATCGACATCTACCACGCGAATGCGCCCTTCGGCTTCACGGTCACGGGCAAGCAGGAGCTCTCCGACTTCAAGCTCGCCTTCGGCACCGAGATCTTCTGGGGCGCGAACCCGACCGCGATCGCCAAGTGGCGCCACCAGTTCGGGTCGGTGTTCGTCACCGCCGTGCACCAGGAGGACATCGCGGAGCGCACCGGCGCGACCACCTCGGGCGCCTCGTTCGAGCCGCTGTCGCGGCGCTCGGCGCTGTCGGCGGAGATCCCGTTCGGGCGCATGATGCTGCAGCTAGGCGGCCTGTTCGCCGCGCCGCAGCGGGTCGGCCGCGAGTACACCTTCGTCGAGGACTCGGCCGGCGCGGGCTACCTGGGCTCGGGTTACGACGTGTACACCGGCAAGGTCGCCTGGGCCGACACGCTGGGCGCGCGCGCCAAGCTCTCGTTCGACGGCGGCTTCGCGCGCTGGTACGTCGAGGGCGGCTACCGCGGCCTGGTGGCCGACGCGGGTGGCGACTCGACCATCACGTGGACCGGCTGGTCGATGAAGCCGTCGGGGCGTGGCAACCAATTCAATGGCGCCGCGGGCGTGCTGCTCAGCTTCGGCAGCCTGCAGATCGCGCCCAACGTGCTCTACCAGCGGCCCATCGTCGGCCCGAACCCGATCGTGCCCGGCCAGCTCGACATGGGCACCGACGTGTTCTCGCCCGGCGTCGCGCCGCGCAACGTGATCGACGACCCGTTCGCCGTGCTCGAGAACCGCGAGACCATCGGCGGAGAGATGCTCATCATCTGGGACCCGACGCCGGGCACCTGGTACTGGGCCTGGGATCGCGATCGTCGCGAGGACGCGCCCTTCGCGTTCAGCCTCGACACGGTGTACCGCCGCCAGCGGACCTCGCGCGACGTCACGCTCATCATCCTCGCCGACGGCAGCCAGGTGCCCGCGGGCGCCGCGCCGCCCCAGCACGACGTCTGGGAGTCGACCTTCGCGTGGTCGGCCGCGCTGCCCGAGCGATTCCGCCTGTCGGGCACGCTCTACGTCGGCCAGGATCAGGCGCGCGCCGGCGACCCCCGCCTGGTCACGCGCGGCGGTGGCTCGCTCAAGCTCACGCACGACGGCTTCGACGTCAGCACGCTGGTGAAGCTGCGTGACTGGGGTCCGTACGACTACCACCGCGACTTCAACCTGACCTTCCCGTTCCAGTGGTACGCGGACGCGTCGTACGGGTTGCCGCGTGGCGTGGTCGGCCTCGCCGACGCGCGCATCGGCTTCCGCTGGCAGCTGCGCTTCCTCGACGGCTACTCCGAGGGCTACGTCCAGGATCCGTCGAAGCCGACGGCGACCGGCCTCGAGGCCGAGGCGCTCACGTACATCATGGTCGGAATGTGATGAAGGCTCCGGGAACGAAGGGAGAGGCGACCATGCAGCACTCGTTCGTCACACGCATCGGCAGTTTCCTGCTCGCCACGCTGCTCGCGGGCGCGCTCACCAGCGCAGGCTGTGCGGACGAGGGCACGCCCATCGCCAGCCAGCCGCTCGCCGGGCTCACGTTCGAGCTCTACTCGTCGACCGTCGGCATCCACCCCGACAAGGCGGTGCTCTTCGACCCCAACAATCCGTTCGTGCCGGGCGCGGTCGACCAGGACAACGTGTGGAAGATCCAGGCCTCGACCGGCGCGGTCGCCGGCTTCTATGCCTGGGCCACGCTGCTCGCGCGCGGACCGAATGGCGAGCGCCAGTACTACGTCGCCCTGGACCTGAAGGCGATCTACGAGCAGAGCCTGGCCAACCCGGACCAGCTCGAGGAGGTGCGGGCGCTCGCGATCCGCGCCTTCCAAAACATGCTCGATCAGTTTCCCACCGCGGTCACCTACGACGCCACCGGCACCATCGCCTTCGATCTCTCCACGCCGTGCGTCGAGAACATCCTGGCGCTCGGCGGCACGCCGGTGGGCTGGATCCTGCTCACCAACTCCGAGGGCAACCACGTCGCGGTGCGCAAGTGAGCTGGCGCATCGTTCTTTCGGCCACGCTCGCGCTGGCGCTCGGCGCTTGCGGCCCCGACCAGGGCAAGGGCGCCGGCGACGACGACGATCCGTTCATGGACGCCGGGCTGGTCCCCGACAGCCGGGGCTTCGACGACGGCTCGGTGATCGACGAGGGCATCGACGCGGGCCCCCTCTGTACGGGGCTGCCGGTCAAGGTGCGCGACTTCAAGTTCTCGCACCCCGACTTCGAGCACTTCACCTCCGACGCGGTGACGCTCGGCATCGTGCAAGCGACGCTGGGCGCCGACAACACCCCGGTCTACGCGCCCGCAGGTCCGACGGTCTGCACCACGGGCCCGACGCAGTTCGCCGACTGGTACCACGACGTCCCGGGCGTGAACGTGCCGCTCATGTCACAAATCAACCTGGTCGAGACCTCGCCCGGCCTGTTCGTCTTCGACAGCGGCGCGTTCTTCCCCATCGACGGCGCGGGCTCGGGCAACGAGGGCCAGGCGCACAACTTTGCCTTCACCACCGAGATCCACACCTCGTTCGTCTACAAGGGCGGCGAGGTCTTCACCTTCCGCGGCGACGACGACCTGTGGCTGTTCATCAACAAGAAGCTCGCCATCGATCTGGGCGGGCTGCACCAGCCGGCGAGCGCGACCATCAACCTCGATGCGCGTGCCGTCGAGCTCGGCCTCACCGTCGGGAACACCTACACGATGGACATCTTCCACGCCGAGCGTCACACCACCGCCTCGAACTTCCGCATCGAGACCACGATCGACTGCTTCATCATCGAGTGAGCGGTCGCATGGGCCGACCGATCGGCGTTTTCGGGCCGTTTCAGGCCGATCAGATCGCAGCACACCCCTCTGACAGCAAGAAACAGGGGGTTTTCGGGCCGATCTGGTGCGTTTCCCTGCAAGTTCTTCACCCGGCACAGCCTCTGGACGACTAGAGTCTTGGCGACGAGTCGCACACGCGCGACCGCAGGAGAGAGACATCCCATGGCGAATGCACCGAAAGCAGCGAACAAGACCGAGATCTTCACCGCGATTGCCGACGAGACTCAGCTGACCCGCAAGCAGGTCAGCCAGGTCTTCGACTCGCTGGTTGCCCAGATCGCGAAGAACCTCGGCAAGAAGGGCCCCGGCGTGTTTGCGCTGCCCGGCCTCGTGAAGATCGAGAAGAAGGCCGTTCCTGCTCGTCCCGCGCGCAAGAACGTGCCCAACCCCTTCAAGCCGGGCGAGACCATGAACGTGGCCGCGCGCAAGGCGAGCACGAAGATCAAGGTCCGCCCGCTCAAGGGCCTCAAGGACATGATCTGAGGCCGAGCGGCCCCCTGACGTCGCGGCGCGCGCGGTAGTACTGCGCGCGCCCGCGGCGTCGGGCCAGGGGCTGCTCACACACCGGCAGTCGCGTCGGTAGCACCTGCGAGGCGACAATCTGCTCTGTTCAGGATTCCCCCGCCCTCGTATCCTTAAGGGCCTAGGGGGAGGGGGATCCTGTGCAGGGGACACCGGCTTCGTCCGCGATACCGCCGCCGGAGAGGTTTGGGCCCAGGACACGCCTGGGCATGGGCGCGTCGGGCGTGGTTTATCGCGTCTACGATCGCGTTCGTCGCATCGACGTCGCGCTGAAGAGCCTGCGCGATCTCGACGGTGCGAGCCTCTACCGCTTCAAGAACGAGTTCCGCGCACTCGCGGGCATCGTGCACGACAACCTGGTCACGCTCTACGAGCTGCTCGCCCAGGGTGACGAGTGGTTCTTCACGATGGATCTCGTCGACGGCGTCTCGTTCCTCGAGTACGTACGCCCCCACGCCACCTGGCCGATCGACGCCGACGATGCCTCGGCGCGCGCGGCGCCCAAGTCAGCAGTGGAGCCGGACGCGAGCTCACCGCCGAGCGACCCCGAGCACATCTCGTCGTTGACGATGCCGACGCAGGCGGGAACACCGCCGGGCCGGTTCGCCGCCGGCAGCGGCGAGCCCAGGCCGCAGGCGCTCTTCCGTCGGCAGGCGTTGATCGAAGCCACGCCGAACCTGGAACGTCTACGTCAGACACTCGTCGAGCTCGTCGACGGGCTCCTGGCGCTACATGCCGCCGGCAAGCTGCATCGCGACATCAAGCCGTCGAACGTCCTGGTCAGCCGCGAGGGCCGCGTCGTCGTGTGCGACTTCGGCCTGGTCGCCGACCGCGCCAGCACGAGCGACGGCGACAGCAAGGGCGACGGCGGCGGTGACGGCAGCGACAGGCCGCGCGCGCAGCTCATCGTCGGCACGCCGGCGTACATGTCCCCGGAACAGGCCGGCGGCCGGGACGCCACCGAGGCCAGCGACTGGTACGGCGTCGGCGTCATCGTCTACGAGGCCCTCACCGGGCGGTTGCCGTTCGGCGGCCGGCTCGACCAGCTGCTGGGGGCCAAGCAGTCGCAGGATCCCCTTCCGCCCCGCCACTACTGCCCCGAGCTGCCGACGACGTGGGACGCGCTGTGCATGGCTCTGCTCGCGCGCGATCCGGCCGCGCGGCCCGGCGGCGCCGACATCTTGGCCGCGCTCGGGTCGTCACCCGAGTCGGCGCCCGCCGAGCGCCCCGCGCGGCGCCAGCATCCCGGGCCGCTCCCCTTCGTGGGTCGCGAGCGTCAGCTCGGCGAGCTCCACCACGGTTTCGCCGAGTCGCGCGCCGGCCTGGGCATCGTGGTGCTGCTGACCGGCCACTCGGGCATGGGCAAGTCGGCGCTGGCCCAACGCTTCGTCGAGGAGGCGCGCGACGGCCACGACGCGCTGATCTTCCAGAGCCGCTGCTTCGAGCGCGAGTCCGTGCCATACAAGGCGCTGGACGGCCTGGTCGACGCGGTCTCGGAGCACCTGCTCGAGCGCCCGGGCACCGAGCTGGCCGGGCTCCTGCCCGCCGACTTTCCCTCGCTGGTCAGGCTGTTTCCGGTGCTCTCACGCATCCCGATGGACGGCACCCAGCCGTTCACGGCGGTCCCGCTCGATCCCCAGGCGTTGCGCTCGAGCGCCTTCCGGGCCCTGCGCGAGCTCCTCGAGCACATAGCCCGCACCCATCCGGTGGTCCTGTACATCGACGACCTGCAGTGGGGCGACGTCGACAGCGCACCGTTCTTCGGCGCGCTGTTGCACGGATCTCATCCACCACCGCTCATGCTGCTGGCCACCTGTCGGGCCGATGCGCTCGACTCGAGCCCGCTGGTCGCCGCGCTGCTACATCGTGCGCCGGGCGCGGGCGCGAACGATCGGCTGCGCCAGATCGAGGTTGGGCCGCTCGAGGCCGGCGATGCGCGCCGGCTGGCGCTCCTGGCCATGGAGGACGGCTCCGCGGAGGCCCGCGCCCGCGCCGACGCGATCGCCCACGACGCCGCGGGCAGCCCGCTCTTCGTCGCCGAGCTGGCGCGGGCCAGCTCCGCGGCGCGCGAACACGCCGGGACGCTGTCGCTGGACGACGTCATCGCGACCCGCATCGCCGAGCTCGACCCGGATGCCCGGGCGCTGCTCACCGCGGCTGCCGTGGCTGGTCGCCCCATGGCGATCGGGCTGCTCAGCCGTGCCGCCGGCATCCGCGACGAACCCGGCGCGCTCGCGACGCTCGAGGCGCAGCGGCTCATCCGCTCGCACCGCCACGGCGCGCACGAGCGCATCGACAGCTACCACGACCGCATCCGCGAGACCATCGTCGGGCGGCTGTCCGAGGCCGACGCGCGCAAGATCCACCGCCGCCTCGCCCGCGCCTGCGAGGCCTTCGATCAGGACGATCCCGAGCCGCTGGTCGCGCACTGGCTGGGCGCCGGCGACCTCCAGCGCGCCGGCACCTACGCGCTGCGTGCCGCGGAGCGCGCCTACCAGGCCACCGCCTTCGAGCGCGCAGCCCACTACTACCAGCTCGCGCTCGAGCACCTCGCGCTGCCCACCTTGGCCCGACTCGACGCCACGGCCCGCCTCGGCGATGCCCTGGCCAGCTCGGGGAACCTCACCGCCGCCGCCGACGTCTACACGCGCGCCGCCGTGGACGCGCCGCGCGACCTCGCGCTCGAGCTGCGTCGGCGCGCGGTGCAGCAGGTGCTGCGCGCGGGCCGCCTCGACGAGGGCCTCGAGATGAGCAAGGAGCTCCTGCACTCCGTCGGGGTCACCATGCCGCGCAGCGACGCGGCGGCGATCGCGTCCATCGTGTGGTCGCGACTGCGGCTGTCGCTACGCGGCATGGAGCTGCGGCGCCATGGCCCGGGCGAGGTTCCCGACGAGGATCGCCGTCGCATGGACGTGTGCTGGTCGGTGTCGCACAGCATGAACGTCGTCAACCCGATCCTCGGGGGCGCGCTGCACCTGCGCTACGTCCGCGATGCCCTGGATAGCGGAGACATCTATCGCGCCGCGATCGCGCTGTCGGCCCAGTGCGGCTTCCAGGCGACCGCCGGCACCCGGGTACGTCCCGCCATCGAGAAGCTCGTTCTGCGCGCCGCGGAGCTCTGCCGCGACTCGGGCATACCCTACGCGCGCGGCATCAACGAGGTCGTACACGGGATCTCGATGTTCATGTTCGGCGAGTTCCGCCGCACCGTGGAGCTGTCCGAGCGCGCCTTGGAGACCTTCACGAGCCACTCCTCCGAGGCGCGCTACGAAGCCGACCAGGCCAGCATCTGGCGCCTCGCCGGGCTGTTCTACCTGGGGCGCATCCGCGAGCTCACCGAGAGCGCCCTGGCCCTGTTCCGCGAGGGCATCGAGCGGCGCGACGAGTATTTGCTGACCGCGCTCCGCTCCTGGCGCAGCAGCATCGTGTGGCTCGTGCTCGACGATCCGGGCGAGGCCGCGCGCCAGCTCGCGGTCGTGGTCGACCGGCAGTCGCCCGGCCACGCGTTCCACGTCTACCACTACTACCAGCTGCTCACGCGCACGCAGCTCGAGCTCTACCAGGGCCGCGGCGCCCAGGCCTGGGAGTTCCTCGAGGAAAAGTGGCCGCGCCTGCGTCGCTCGGTCGGCATGCGCGTCGAGAGCGTGCGCCTCGATGCCTCGTTCTTGCGCGCGCGCACCGCCCTCACCGCCGCGATCGCCGCCGACGGCCGGCCGCGCGAGGAGCTCCTCCGCCACGCCCAGCGCGCCATCCGCGCCATCGACAAGGAGCTCGCGCCCTGGGGCAAGCCGCTCGCGCACCTGGCCCGCGGCTGCCTCGCGCTCGCCCACAACGACGCCCCCGCCGCCACCGCCGCGTTCGCCGCTGCCGAGCAAGGCTTCATCGCCCACGACATGCAGCTCCTGGCCATCGTCGCCCGCCGGCGCCTCGGCCAGCTCTCCGCCGACACCACCGCCGCCGCGCTCGTCGAGTCCACCACCGCCTGGATGCAATCCGAGGGCATCGTCGCCCCCGATCGCTTCACCGCGCTGTTCGCGCCCGCGCCCTGACGGGGACGGTGTTCAGGATCTTACTTTCTTACTTTCGGCCCACCGGACCAGGTCTCAGCGGTTTCGCCGCATCCCGTTCACGGTTCGCTCCAGCCGAGCATGATCCGGCTCAGCCGCTCCGGCGCCACCGCCCCGGCCTCGCGCTGCTCCGTCAACGCACGACCCGCCAGCTCCGCGCCCTCCGCACCGGCGATCAGGCAGCCCAGCCGCCAGCGCACCGCCCGCGCATGCCCCGCCATGGCGGCCTCGTCCGCGCCCCGTGCCGCCGCCTCGAGCGCCGCGCGTTCGGCCCCGTCGTCGCCCTCGAGCCGCGCCGCACCAGCGCGCGCGATGCTGGCCAGCGGGCGCGCCCACGCGACCTTCTCTCGCTCGAGCTGCGCGGCCAGCGAGCGGACCTGCCGCACCGCGGCCTTCTGCTCGGGTCGCTGCGGCGCCGCGGCCACGAGGGCGCGCGCCCGCAACGACATGCTCTCGATGCGGATGCTCTGGATGCGCATGAGCATGCCCGATCGAGCCTGCTCCGCGCCGGCCTCGATGCGCTCGTGGGCAGCGCCGCCATCACCCTCGTAGAGGTCGATGAGCGCGTGCGTCTGCGCATGGTAGAAGTGCGCCAGCTGCGCCTTCTGGCCGGCCAGGATCGGGGGCGGCGTCACCGACAGGGCCCGCGCCCGCGCTTCCTCGGGTCGGTCGAGCACCAGCCAGCTCAGATTCGCGCGCCCACCGAGCAGGCCACGACGCGCGTAGACGTTGCCCCGCTCGTCCACCTCGCGCAGATACATCGTCATCCGCCGCAGCAGCTCGCGGAAGTCGCCGAGGTACCACGCCGCCGCGGTGATGAAGAACTTCACCAGGTCGAGCTCCCAGTGCACGCCGACGCCGTGGTCGCGCAGGATGCCCTCGGCGGCGTCGATGCGGTCGAAGGCCTCGCGCCACCGGCCATTCAGGTACGAGACCAGGCCGCCGGAGGCCTCGGCTATGCCGGTCACCTGGCGGTCGCCGATCTGCGCGCCGATGGCCAGGGCGCGCGCCCGCAGACGCTCGGCATCCGCGGACGCGGGACCGCCCAGCGTGCCCAGGTAGCCCAGCTCCACGCTGAACGCGAGCCCGACCTGGCGGAGGATGCCGAGCTTCAGCACCTCGCGCAGGAAGCGCGTCTGCAGCGCGCGTCCGTACACCGGGTTGACGAAGGACATGCCGGTCGACAGCGTGAACAGGGTCTCGACGCGCTGGATTTGCTCCGGCGCGGGCGGCTGCGTCGGTGCCGCGCTCGGCTCGAGCCCGCGCATCCACAGCAAGAAGCGCTCGCGCAGCATCGCCGCGATCGCCGCCCCGCGCGACCGGGGCACCTGGAAGCCCAGCCCCGCGAGCAGCTCGCTCGCGAGCGAGAGGCCGCGCTCGACCTGCCCGGCGCGCAGCCGCTGCTCGAGCTCGAGGCGTCGATCGTCGACCTTCGCGTTCGCGTCGCTGGCCGCCTCGGCGGAGCGAGCGAACAGATCCGCGGCCTCGGCCAGCCGTCCCGAGTGGGTCATCGCGTGGGCGGAGCGACGCAGCGTCCGCTCGCGCTCCTCGCGCGTCAGCGTGCCGTGCTCGAGCACCAGCGCGAGCAGCTCGCCGGCGCGATGAAACGCCAGCCGCTCCTCCGCGACGTTGGCGGCGAACAGCGCGTGCGTGGCGGCGCGCCCGGGCACCCCGGCAGCCATCCAGTGGGTCACCAGGGCCTCGTGGTCCACCTCGGTCGCCCGCCCCAGCGTGCTCGCGAGCTTGGCGTGCAGCTCACGGCGCTCCGGCTCGCTCAGCCCCGCCACCACCGCGGCTCGCACGCGATCGTGGTAGGTCTCCAGGTACTGCGCCTGGCTCTCGACGCGCCGCACCCGCAGCAGGCGTTCGCCGGCGAGGATGCGGACCAGCGATCCCTCGTCGATGACGCCGGCCGCGCGCAGGACGGCCGCCGCCGGCAACGGCCGCGCCGCGATCGCGCACAGGCGCAAGATCGCCTGGGCCTCGAGCGGCAGGCGCGCGACATGCGCGAGCAGCACGTCGTCGAGCTTGCCGCCGGGCGTGTGCCCGCTGGCGCGCGCGAGCTCGCTCAGGAAGAAGGGGCTGCCGCCGGCCTCGCGCGCGAGGACGCCGTCGCTGGCGTCGGCGCCGAGCGACTGCACGAGCGCGCAGGAGTCCTCGTGCGAGAGCGGCGCGAGCGTGATCGTAGCGACCTGGATGGACGCGAGCGAGTCGGCCTCGAGCGCCTCGCGCGCGCCGCGCAGCGCATCGAGGAGCCCGCTCAGCGACTCGTCGTCGCTGCGGTGCGCGATGATCAGCAGCAAGGGCGGCGCGTCGGGATGGAGCAGCAGCTCGGCCAGGAAGTGACCGCTGTCCGCGTCGCCCCACTGCAGGTCGTCGAGCGCGACGATGAGCGGCTGCCGGCGCGCCAGGCGGGTCAAGAGCAGCCGCAGCGCGCTGAACGCGCGCCGCCGGAGCTCGACCGGGTCGAGCGGTTGAAACGTGGGCGCCACATCGCGGACCGCCGGAACGCGCCGTAGCGCCGGGAACAGCCGGGCCAGCGCCGGCACATCGGGGGGCAAGAGATCGCGGAGGTCCTCGGCGGGCCACTGCATGAGGAGCGTGCCGAGCGCATCGACGATCGTGTCGAGCGTCTTGTAGGGCACCGACTCGCGCTCGTAGCAGCGGCCGCGCAGCACGATGGTCTCGGGGAACGCCGCGTTCATGACCTCGAGCTGGCGCCGCACCAGCGCGCTCTTGCCGATCCCCGACGGGCCGCGCACGAACACCGCGCTGCCGAGCCCGGCGCGCACGCGCGCGAACGCCGCGTCGATGCGCGCCAGCTCGGCGACCCGGCCGACGAACGGCGCCGGCGCCATGCCGAGCACCAGCTCGGCCGAGGCCGCCGACGGCTCCCGGCCCAGCCCCCGCAGCACCTCGTCGCCCGTGGGGCGGCGCTCGGGCAGCGGGTCGAGCAGCGCCATGGCGAGCTCTGCCAGCTGCATCGGCGCGTGCTCGTACCCCGGCAGCGGCGGCGGCGGCTCGCCCGGCACGGCGCCCAGGTCGGTGGGCCGCCAGCCCGAGAGCGCCTCGTACAGCATGACGCCGACCCCGTACCAGTCGCTGGCGGGCGACAGCTCCTGATCCGCCGCCTGCTCGGGCGACATGTAGTTCGGCGTACCGACCGCGGACGCGTCGTGCGTGCGCTCGATGTCCCGCGAAGCCAGGTCCGACACGAGGCCGAAGTCGAGCAACCTGACCCGACCGGTGTCGTCGACGAGCACGTTGGACGGCTTCAGATCGCGGTGGAGCTTGCCGATGCGGTGCAGCGCATGAACGATGTCGCAGAGCTGGTACAGGGCAGGCTCGAGCCGCGCCAGCTCGAGCCGCGCCTGGACCACGCGCGCCCGGTAGCTCGAATTCTTGGCCACTGTGGTGCGGGCTGCCGGTAGCGTCGGCATGTCGGTCGTCGGCGTGGTGAGGTCGTCGCGGCCGGATCGCGACGGCGGCTCGCTGCCGTACGTGGGCGCGCGGGCGCACCCCGGCCGCACCCACTCGATGAACGACACGCCGCGCACGAGCTCCATGGTCAGGAACCACTCGTCCGCGTCGGTGTGCAGCTCGTAGAGCGTGACGAGGTTGGGGTGCGCGATGTCGGCGAGCGCGCGGAACTCGCGCTTGAAGCGGTACAGGTCGCGCGCGGTACCGAGCTTCAGCACCTTGAGCGCCACCTCGGCATCGGCCTGGCGGTCGAAGGCTCGATACACGATGCCCGTGCCGCCGACGCCCAGCTTTTCGCGGACCTCGAAGCGGTCTTCTCGGTCTCCGCCCCCCTCGGCGCCCGTCATTCGGCTCCGTACCCCCAGGGGACGATGGTACTGCGGTGAAGCGTCGGTAGGTCGCGCTTTCGAGGAGCGGGGTTACTGGACGGGCGGGGTCGAGCAGTCCTCGACGATGGTCGGATCGAAGGCGATCGACCACTCGAAGATGTAGCCGTTGTCGATCGCCCACAGGTCGGTGACCTTGATCGTCCAGTCGCCGTTCAGCATTGCGCCGATGAGGCTCGTCCAGGGGGTCACCGAGTTGTAGTCGCCCGCCGGCAGATCGTGGACGAGGGTCTGGTTCACGTAGTCGAGCATCGCGGGCTGCGTCGCGGTCGGCTTCCAGCAGTAGTCGGCGCCCACGCCGGGCATCGGCGCGCCCTCGTCGAAATCGTTGGGCGTGCCCATGTAGATCTCGCTGCCGGTCTGGCCGAGGAACTGCTGCATCACGAACACCTGGCCCGACGGAGCGATCAGCTCGATCTGCAGGTCACGCAGCCACGAGTGCTCCATCTTCACGCACACCGAGATGATGTCGCTGGTCGCCGCGATCGTCTGCGTGGCGCCGAAGCCGGTGAAGTGAAGCGTCGAGGTGTACGAGTTGCCTTCGCCGTCGGGGAGGGCGAGCGGTGCGCCGAGCGGGTGCTCGACCATGCCGCAGACCGGGCAGGTGCCCACGCCCGAGCAGTTGGGATCGTTGCAGTCTTTGAGACCGTCGCAGTCCTCGTCGAGGTCGCCCGTGCACTGTTCGGCGCCCGAGGGCACACACTGCGGCGGCGGGGCCGCGTCGACGAACGAGTCGTCGCCCGGGGGCGGGTCCTGCATGTCGTCGTCGCCGTTCCCGTTGTCGTCGTCCCCGGGGCGCTCGTCCGGCGCGCACGCCACCAGAGCCACCAACACCACCGCGAGCCAGCGAAGCGATTTCATTTGGGGTACTCCTGTTGGGAACCCCCGCAACAGACCATGGCCCCGCTGCCCGGTAAAGCGAGACCCGTCACTCACCACGGCTGTCAGTCGCTGTCTGTTCACGTCGCCACCTCGCCCGCGGCGGACACGGGCCGATGGGCAGAGCTGATCGCCAAGGGTTACCCGCTTCGCCGCGGGCCAAACGCCGCCTCGCTGGCAGCGGTCTTCGCCTCCTAGCGTCCGCCGCGACCCCGGTACCAGAAGCCTCCGCCGCCCAGGAGAATGACCACGATGATGATGAGAAGGAGCGTTTGAGTCGACATGCTTGCGGCATCTGCATGCGACATGCCGCCTCATTCCCTCGAAGTTCTCGCGATGGTCTCACGCTCGAGGCGCCGCGATACGTGCGCTGCCGCCTCACTCGCGGCTGATTCGCACACCCCAGAGTGAGAAGAGCCGGCGCAACCCGCGCTGCCGCTTCGGCGAAACCTGGCGAGGGGATTGCACCTCGGGCCTGGTGCTACCCCCAACCTGGAGAACCATCATGAGCAACGAGAACAAGATCAAGAATGCGGTCGACAACGCGGCCGACAAGGTGAAGGACGGCGTGGACAAGGTCGCCGACAAGGCCGCCGAGGCGCGCGACAAGGGCGAGGACGCGCTTCGCAGCGCGGCCGACAAGGCCAAGGACGCGGGCAATGCCATCGGCAACAAGCTCAAGGATGCCGGGAACGCCGTGAAGGAAGCCGGCCGCGACCTCAAGGACAAGGTCGACTAGCCGCCTCCGCACGCCGATAGATCCGAGGCCGAGTTGCGTACTCGCGTCGGCGTCACCACCTGCGTGAGCGACACGCCGTACATGAACTGGTCGACCTTGCCTTGTCCGCCTTGCACCTGAAATGGCGTGTACAGCACGTGTGTCTCGGCCTTATCACGCGAGCCGCGACGTCGCGCTCGAATCACTCGCGAGACCTACGCATGACCGTCAGCGTCTTCCGGCACCTCGTGGCGGCGACGTACAGCAAGCTCTGGTCGCGTGGGTCCTTGGATCGGTCAGCCCCGGCCGGCATCAGCATGATGACGTGCGTGAAGTCGAGGCCCTTGACCCGGTGCATGGTGGCGACGCGGACGCCCGCGCCCGCGCCGTCACCGTCGAGGACCGTGCAGGCGATGCCCGCGTCCTCGAGTGCCTCGGCGAAGTCGCGGACGCGTCCTTTCACCTTGGCGACCACGGCGACCTCCTCGGCGGGCGTCTCGACGAGCAGCGTGCGCACGCGCTCGACCAGGAACGTAGACTCCGCAACACCAGAGTCACAGACGTGGACCTCGGGCTCGGGGCCACCGTAGAGCGAACGGTAGCCGACGGTGTTGTCCGTGCCCCCGTCGAGGTCGTCGACCTCGCTGCCCTCGAGGAGCTTCGTGGCCCAGCGGAGCACCTGCTCCGTCGTCCGGTAGTTGATCTTGAGGCGGTGGGAGCGGCCGCGGATCTGGATGCCGAACTGGCTCAAGGTGATGGGCTTGCCGTAGATGCGCTGGTGGGCGTCGCCGGTGATGAAGAGGCTGTTGTCCTCGTCCGGGGCGAGGACGCGCAGGAGGCGCCACTGCTCGGCGTCGATGTCCTGGGCCTCGTCGACGACAACGGCACGGAAGGGCTGCTCACCGGTTCGTTCGAGGTCCTGGCGGACCAGGCGGACGACGTCGATCCACTCCTTGAGACGCCTTCGCTCGAGCTCGGCCCGATACCCCGCCAGGCCGTTCCAGATCTGGGCGCGCTCGACGCGCTTCAGCGTCCGCTTGCAGCCGGCGCGCGACGCCTTCAGGTACTCCTCACGGCTGGCGACGCCGTAGAACTGCACGACGTCGCTCCACTCGTCTTCGTAGTCGGCGCGGGTCCAGTCGAGGGCAGCGCGGCCATTACCGAGCGCGGCGTCCCAGCATTCCTGGGCCTGGGTCGGGTTCACGATATTGACGTTGCCCCAGTGCTTGCCCGCGTAGCCGATCGCCCAGCTGTGGATGTTGGCCACCTCGATGCGACGCCGCTCGGCCTTGCTGCACAGGGTGTCGAGCAGGCCGGCGATGTTGGTCGCGAGGTTGCGATTGAAGGTCGTGAACAGCACCTTCGCGCCGGGATACAGCCGCGCCAGGAACCGCGCGCGGTGCATCGCGACGACGGTCTTGCCGGTGCCGGCGCTGCCGAGCACACGTGCGGGCCCGCGGAAGTTGGTGCGCACGATGGCTTCCTGGTTCGGATGGAGGAAGACGCGCCACTTGTCGATGGACGCGTCGAGCATCTCGAGTAGCTCGTCCTCGCTCTCGACCAGGCGAAACTGGCGGCGTGTGGCCGGCCGCGCCAGGGCGGCCGCGAAGTCCTGCGTGTCGACCGGCTTGGGCTGCGCGGCGATGGGCGGTCGGCTGCTCTCCCGGATCGCGCGCTCCACGTCGTAGCCGCAGGCGACCAGGAACAGCGCCTCGAACGTCTCCTGCGGCAGGTACGGCTGCAGCTTGTCGAGCTCGGCCTCGCCGCCGATGGCTCGCACGGCGGGCAGGAGCACGCCGGGGAGGCCGGTTCGAGCGAGCTCGTCATCGCTGAGCGCGTCGAAGGGGCCCCTGGCTCCCGCCGCCGGTACCTCCGCGACCGCCTCGGCCGCGCGCGTGACGTACTCCATGTCGAGCACCTGGATGGCGCCCGTCGTGGCGTTGATGTCGAAGACCTTGTCCTTGGCCCACGCCACGGCCTCGTCGTGGTGGTCCACCCAGACCAGCATGTAGAGGTCGCCGCTCGGCGGGTGCACGACGACGGCGCGGTAGGCGAGGTCGATCCTCACGGTCCGCACCTTCGAATCCCGCATGCCGTGGATCGACTCGTAGTTGATCGCCGCGGAGGTCGGGTTGGCCCGGAACTTCGTGGTGAACTCGCGGACCTTCTTCTGCGTGGCCTTGGGCAACTTGGCCAGCCCTGTCAGGAAGGACTCCGAGAGCGCTACTTGCGGCGCGATGGGCATGTCGTCTCAGCTCCCCCGTCCCACGGCCTCGCACAGCGCCGCGAAGTCGTCCGGACCCATCGCCACCGAGAAGCAGGTCCAGCCCGCCGCCTCGAGGCGCTTCCGGCTGGCCTCCTGCTCGGGCAGCAGCACCGCGACGCGCGCCACGTCCCACGACAGCTCGGGGCTTCCGATGACGTTACCTCCGTCGCCCTCGACGTCCTCGCCGACCGTGGGCACCGCCACCCCCCGCTGCACGAGCCGCACGAAGAGCGGGCGCGCCGCCTCGCTGACGAGGAGCTCCGCGGCCAGCGCGTCCCCCTCACCGGGCGCTGCCGCCACCACGGGATCGTCTTCCTCCTCGTCCTCGGCGGCGAGCGGCGGAGCGGCGAGCGGCAACGACGCGGCCACGGGCAGCAGCGCGAGGTCGCCCTTGTGGCGCAGGTGATCGAACTGCTGCACGAGCGCCGCTGCCACGCCCGGATCGTCGAGGTGCACGCCGACCTCGAGGTTGCGCGTGTGGCCACGCTTCGTGAAGTTGGCCGAACCGATGAGTACGTGCCGGCCATCCACGACGACGCACTTGGCGTGCAGGCTCCGGCGGCTGCCGTGCGCGCTGCCCGCGGGGTAGTGGTAGAGCTGTGGCAACGGGTCGCCGAAGGGCCAGTTGCGCTTCAGGAACTGGTGCGTCTGGATCGCCAGGTACGCGCCCATGTTGGACCTGGGGCTCGGCGCGGGGCGGACATCGAGGTAGATCGACGCCTTCACGCCGCGCTCGGTCATCGCCTTGTGCAGCGGGCCGAAGATCACGGCACCGTGATCGAACTCGTAGCCCACGACGAGCACGCGCTCCTTGGCCGAGCCGAGCAGCTCCAGGAGCACCGCGGTGGTCGTCCGCGCCTTGGAAGGGTTCACCTCCGGACCGGTCCACACCAGCGTCGCGGCGGTCTTCGGGATCACTGCCACCGTCGCCTCGCCATTGGCCAGCGCGAGATCGAGCAGCGCCAGGGCCACGACCTCGCTGGCCCCGGCGAGCGGTCCGAGGCGCGCAAACATCTTGCCGCGCCCGACCGAGTCGAGGGACTCCTTCGACAGCGGCGTCTGCACCTGTTTCCTCGCGATCGCCTTGCGCAGGTACTCGAGCTCGCCGGGCGCAAGCTGCGCGAGCGGCGAGACTGCCTTGCTCACTCGTGCCCCTCGGCCCCCACCACGGGCCGATCGGCAAGGAACGCCAGGCCTTGCGGATGCCCCATCACCGGGACCACGAGCGCCCGGTCGAGGTAGCAGTTGAAGCGCTCGCAGCTGGGCTCGGCCACGTACAGGCAACCGTGGCACGCCGCGCCCTCGCGAAAGCGCCGCGTCGGGTCCGTGGCGGGCTGGTGGTACGCGCACACCGGATCCGTCGAGCAGAGCCGCCCCATGTCATAGGCGCGCTGCAGGTGGCCCGCGATGCGCTTGCCTTGCTCGACCAGCCCGCCGAGCGTGCCCTCGCTGCCGGGCGTGCCCGTGCTGATCAGGATCGCCGCCATGGGCACGTCGTCGTTGCGTGGAGCGCAGTACAGCCGCTCGCTCAGCGCCGCGGCGCTGTAGCCGCACTCGATGGCGATGGCGTTGAGCAGCAGGTGCGACAGCGAGTGCAGCAGGTAGAAGCGGACGCCCGGGAACGGCGGCTTCTTGCCGGGGCCCTTCGCCCACGCGTCGTATCCGGCCATCAGGACCTTGCCGCGCTCGCGCACGGCCGGACGGTCCTCCCAGTCCTGCACCATCTGCTCGTCGAGCTGGACGAACACGCCCTCGCCCCAGGTCTCGGCCGCGGGCAGCCAGCTGGTATTGAGCCCGATGCGGCAGTTCTCGACACCCAGATCGAACTCGCCTTGCAAATCTGCGGTCGGCGCCTCGAGCCGCGTGAACCCGATCTGGACGCTGACCTCGCGCAGGCGCGGCGCGAGCACCAGCGTGGCCACGCCCACGGGAAGTGCTTCACGGGACTGGTAGCGCCGGGCGAAGAAGATGTCGCTCGGCCTCGGCAGCATCCCGGCCGCGTACTCGGGCTGGCTCATGAACTGCAGGAACTCGGCGGTGCGCAGCGGCGGGCGCTCGGCGTTCTCCGGGTTCTTCACGCGCTCGACCGCCTCCAGGACCTCGGCATCCGACGCGCTGCCGAGCGCAGCGAGCTTGGCGATGGCACCCCGCAGCACCGACAGGTTCGCCGGGGTCGCGTTGGCCAGCACGTCCATGAGCCCGCGGACCTTCTCGACCAGCTCCGACTCCGACTCCGGGATGGTCAGCGCGCTCATGATCTGCGGGAAGTACGTGTTGCTCGCGCTGCGCATGAGCAGGCGCGGCTGGCCGTCCACGCAGATCTCCTGGGCCTCGGGCCCGAGCCACGGGCGGTAGCCCTTGCACGGCGGGTTCGCCTCGGTGCTGAGCAGGTGGGCCAGCGCGCGCGACTCGCCGCACGCGCAGTGCACCGTGACCTCGCTGAAATCCCCGGTCTTGCCTTCACTCAGGCGCAGGCGCGGGCTCGTGCAGCGCACCTTCTTCTGACCCTCGTGGACGAAATAGATCCACGGCACCTCGTCGAGGTGTCCGTTGCGACACGAGATGATGAAGCGCACGGGGACCGCGGCGCTGTCCTTGCCGTGGTCGCAGGCGTGTTGCCATCGCTCACTCTTGAGCTCGAGCCCGCCCGGCGCCTTGACCAGCGCGCGGCAAGCCTGACAGACGAACCACTGAGGAAACTCGAACACGTCGACGCCGTTCGAGCGCTGCGGCTCGCCGTCGAGCGCGGCGGGCGGCAGCAAGAACGCCTTGTCCTGCGAGAGCTCCGGCGGGTCCTCGAGCTGGGTGAGCGTCGCCGCGATCTTCTCGCGCAGGCGATCCTCCTGGATGGGCGTCGCACCGTCCGTCCCGAAGTTCCAGAAGTCGAGGCCGCTGACCACCACCGAGCGGTTGACGAGGTCCATCAGCGAGCCGGCGCCGTAGGTGCGAATCGCCTGGCTGCGCCGGACCTCTCCGTCGGCCTTGACGCGCGTCGCCTTGGCGCCCTTCCTGGTCCATCCGCTCATCGACGTCCCTTGTCTGGAGTCCAGCCGGCGGGCTTGAGCCACAGGTGGACCGTGGGCTCCACGTCGCGCATCGAGGTCGGCGCCACGAAGTGATCGTCGGTCCCCTGCCCCTTGCCCTGGGCGCGTCGCTCCTCGAGCGCGGTCCACAGCAAGGGCTTGCCGTGGTGGTTGGGGTCATTGCGCGAGTAGCAGCGGTCGGTCCCCGCCTCGGCGACCATGGTCGCCCAGCGATCGATCACGCGTCGGGCGAGCGCGCGCAGGTCGGCCTCGCTGGCCGCGACGTCGTCGGCGAGATGGGGCTGCGCCAGGCCTCGGGCCACGAGCGCGTTGACGGCCTCTTCGGCGGCACGCTTCAGGCCCTCGAGATCCATGGCCGCGGCGGAGGGAGCCATCGCGATCTGGCCGTGTCGGATCATCGCCATGAGGCAGCCGGCCAGGCCACGCTCGAGCGCCGGGCTCGAGAACGGCGTCACGCTGGTGGCCTCGACGTGGCGGTAGAACGCGCCGTGGTAGTCGCCGAAGTGCTCGTAGTACGAGCGGTCGCGCGGCTTGTTGAGGTTGTAGCAGGTGACCACCAGCCCGGGCCGCTGGTCGTCGCGGCCGACGCGGCTCGACGCCTGGATGTACTCGCTCGTCGACTTGGGCTGCCCGGCCACGACCATCAGGCCGAGGCGCTCGATGTCGACGCCCACGGAGATCATGTTGGAGGCGAGCACGGTGTGGACGAAGCCGTCCTCGAGGTAGCGACTCCCGAGCAGGTTCTTCGTCCGCGAGATCACGCTCGTGCTCTCGCGGCTGGTGAGCTCGACCGGAGCCTTGATCTCGCGGTTGGCCATCCACGGGCTCTCGCCCACGCCGAGCGGCTTGAGGTCGCCGCGGCTGGCGGCCCGCGCCCCGACAAGATCCTGGACGAGGCGCCGCATCCCGGCGAGCTCGCGCAGGTTGTTGAAGTAGCCGACCAGCGTCATGTACGGGTCGCCGGGCTGGCCGGGGGCGCCCGTCGGATCGGTGCACTTCTCGGCGGCCGCCAGGAGCGCCGCGTACACGGTCACGAGCACGGCCTTGGCCGAGCGCCCCGCGGCCGCGATGCCCACGTACCAGCGCCCGTTGGCATTCTTGTCGACGAGCGCGAAGAAGGACTCCGAGTCGTCGATGCCGGGCGGCGGGAACATGGCCATGTCGTTGCGCCCGTAGAGCGCCTCGATCTGCTGCAGGGCGCGCTTCACCGTCGCGGTGGACGCGAGCAGCTTGGGCTTGATGAGGCGTCCGTCTGGCAGCCGCCTCGTGGCCAGCTGCTCGATCGCCGTCTCGTAGAGCCCGACCATGGTGCCGAGCGGCCCCGAGATCAGGTGCAGCTCGTCCTGCACGATGAGCTCGGGCGGGTAGAGGCCCTCGGGCAGCTTCTCCGGCTTCTCCTTCGCGCTACCGAGCGGCGGCGTGCACGGCCCGACGAAGCTGCGCCCGATCCGCTGCTGCACCTGCCCGAAGAGCGCGCCGCTCTCACCGCGCCAGGGCAGCAGGGCGAACTTGTCGACGGTCGCGATGAGGAACGAGGGCAGCTCGCGGTAGATCTGCTCGTCGACGAACAGCACCGGCAGCCCGCCCTGGCGCGCGCTGAACTCGCAGGTGAAGTCGCTGCAGCCGACCTCGACCTCGACCGGGTTCTTCTGCGTCGGCACGACCTTCATGCAGCCTGACGTGATCTCCTTGCGGCACCACGGGCAGGCCGCGAGCGGAAAGGGCGACAGTCCGGAACTGCCATTCCGGTACTCGCTGATCTGGCGCGTGACCTCGGCCAGCGTGTTGGCGGTGGCGGACTTGCCGACCCACAGGCCCAGCGAGAAGCGGATCTCGCCCAGCTCGCGCTGGGTCTTGCGCAGGTGCTCGAGCGCGCAGATGAGCGTCGCCGCGCGGCCGAGCTGGTCCAGGGTCAGGAGCCGCAGCGTGTAGCGGAGCATGACCGCGACGCCGAGGCCACGGTCGGGCCGCTTCGCGCCCTGCATGCGCCGCCACACCAGCGTGAAGGCGATGACGCCGAGGTACGCCTCGGTCTTGCCGCCGCCGGTGGGGAAGAAGATGAGCTCGACGACGTCGCGCTCCTCGTGCGTCGGATCGGCGACGCCGCGCAGGTTGAGCAGCACGAAGGCGAGCTGGAACATGCGCCACTCGGGCACCTCGCTCGCGTAGCGCTCGGGGCTGCGCTGCCGCGCGGCCAGGGCCATGGCCCGGTTGGCGGTGGTGAACGCCTGCAGGGCGTCCGCGTCCGTGGCCAGGAGCTCGATGCCGTCGCGGATCCGACCCAGGGCGCGCCCGGCGCGGAACAGGACCTGCTCGGCGACGGGCCGACGCTCGGCGTCGAGGCCGCCTTGGCGCTGCCGCACGCCCTCGAGCCACTGCTCGTACGCCGCCGGGATGCCGTCGAGGGCGGCGTGGACCGTGGCGGCGCTCGTGAGCTCGGCGAGGCGCTCCATGGCGACCTCGACCCCGGCGATGCTGCGGGTCTTGACCCGCTTGACCGAGGCCTGCGGGATCCACTCGGTGCGTGCGCCGACGACGCGACCGTCTTCCCGGATGAGCTCGACCGCCACGCCGTGGCCCGAGGCGTAGCTCAGGTGATCGCGGAACTGCAGATCCATGATCCGGTCGTCCCAGTCGTGGGCCGCCTGGCCGGCCAGGTCGGGGCGCTTCTCCAGGCCCTTGGCGTGGCGCACCTCGAGGGAGACCTGGAACACGTAGCCCTCGTCGCGCCGGGACTTGTCTAAGATGGCATCGCGCTCGTTCACCACGAAGAGCGCCAGCGCGCGCGTGCCGGGCGCGAGCCCGTGGATCTCGCCGGGCTTGTCGAGCGTCCCGTACAGGACGAGGCCGGTCTTGCCCAGCTCGTGTCGGAGCGAGCGAGCGAGGGGGACCTCGATCAGGAATGGATCGCGTGGCACGCGCTCCCAGTGCATCTTGGGTCGGCCGCGCTTCTTCTTGCCGTCGGCGCCGGGCGCGTCTTCCTGGGGATTCGCGCGGTAGTCGGCGTACGCAACCCGCACCGTCACCGAGTCGTCCTCGCCGGCGGGCAGGAGGACCGACAGGCCGATCGACGAGGGCAACATCGGACGTCGCTTGGCCTGCGGATCGTTCTGCGACTCCTCGGCGGGATCGTCGCCAGCCTCGGCGAGCTCCTCCTCGGTGGGATCCTTGTCCTCGGCGTCCTGGACTGTCGCCTCCTCGCGCGGGACCAGGAAGCCCGACAGGTAGCGCTTGGACGGCGCCATGTCCCAGACCTCGGCGGCGGCCGGATCGTCAGGAGCGAACGGCCCGACCAGGTCGGCTCGGAGCGCCGCGACGAGGTGACGCCGGACCTCGGCGCTGGTGGCGAAGGACTTGCGCGAGTCCCTCATCGAGCTATCTCACCTTCCTGGCCTGCAGGTAGAGCTCGTGCAGCTTGGTCTGCAGCAGCTTCTTGTCAGGCAGCTGGGTCTGGTAGTCGGCGACGAGCGTCGGGGACAGCGAGCGGCTAAGGGCGTACTCGACGACCTCGCGGTCCTTGCTCGCACAGAGCAGCACGCCGATGGAGGGGCCTTCGTGCGCCTTCCGGACGTCGCGGTCAAGGGCCTCCAGGTAGAAGTTGAGCTTCCCGAGGTGCTCGGGCTCGAAGCGTCCCACCTTCAGCTCGATGGCGCAGAGACAGTTCAGGCCGCGGTGAAAGAAGAGGAGGTCGATCGCAAAGTCACGCTTGCCGACCTGTACGGGGTACTCGGAGCCCACGTAACAGAAGTCTCGACCTAGCTCGATCAGGAAGTCCTTCAGGCTGCTCAGGAGCCCGCGGTGCAGGTCCATTTCGCTGTGTTCCGACGGCAGGTCCAAGAACTCGACGACGTAGGAGTCCCTGAAGACGTCGAGCGCGTCGGGATGCTTCTGTGCCATCACCGTTGACACTCTTGCGGGTCCGAGCACGGCGCGCTCGAAGGCGCCGGTCCGGAACTGGCGCTCCAGCTCCCGCTTGCTCCAGCGCTCGCGAATCGCCAGGCGCAGGTAGAACTCGCGCTCCTCGGGCCGCTTGGACTGCCCCAGAATGATGAGGTGGTGCGTCCACGGCAAAAGTCTCACCAGTGGTGAGACTTTCTTCTGCCCCTGGTAGGCCTCGAAGAACTGGCGCATGCGGAACAGGTTCGGCCGGGTGAAGCCGCGGACGTTCGGGTGGCGGCGCAGGATGTAGTCGGCCAGCGCATCGACCACGCCCTCGCCCCAGGTGGCCGTCTCGAGCTTGCGCGAGATGTACTCGCCAACCCGCCAGTAGAGATCGATGAGGGTCGTGTTGACCGCGGCCACGGCTTGGCTGCGGGCGGCTTGGATCATCGCCACAACCTCGGAGAAGGAGGTCTCGTCGGGCGCTGCGGCGAGGGCCGCCGGGGCGGGCTTCCGGCGGGGCCTGGGAGGCTTCGCCGGTGGGCGCGATGAAGGCCGCTTCACGGGCGCCTCTTCTTCCCTGGCGCTGCGGCGAAGGCGAGCTGAGCGGGCGAGGATTTCTTGCCGGGCTTGCCCCTGCCGTGGCCGTCTGCCGGCGCCTGCTCTCGGCGCGGAGCGTCTACACCCGAGGCCGATCGCTCAGGGACACTTCTACAGGACAGAGCTTCGTGGACGTCCCATAGAAGATGCCTGTCAATATCAGCGCTTACACGCCACGCTGCCCGCCGTCTTGTAGACATCACGAGCGTTGTCCCTGAGCCGTGCTCAAGCGATACGTTCGCCAGCGGCTCCTTCCGGCAGGCTCGACCGGGACCTCGGCGATCGGCGCCGCGAGAGCCCGGGTCACTGACTTCGCATGGATCCCCGCTCCGATGCGACGGGCGCTGGTGGCGAAGGACTTGCGACGATCGGTCATCGAAGTCCACTCACGGGGACCAGCATTGCCGTACCTGCCAGTCCCGTCAACCTGAACGAATCAGGAAGATCTCTGCGTGTCTGTTGTTGGCTGGTGGGCGTCGCAGATCCGGAACGCCTCGCGATGCCGCCTCCGGCGTCACGCACGGCACCCAAAACCAGGCCGCAGCGACGCTCCCGGAGACCGCCATTGTGCTCCTGGCGCGCGGCTTCCCGGGACCGGATCACAGGACGCGGTGATGGTGCAGAGAGGACCTGGAGATTCACCTGGAAACCGCTAGACTGGTCAGGTCCATGCGCTACGCGGAGCCGTCCATCATCGAAGCCCTGTGCGAGTTCGTTTTTACTCCGGGCGAGCCGTCGGACTTCACGATCTTCGGCCGCTTTGAGGGCTACCTCGCAGGGCGGCTTCCGAATCGTGACCAGATCGAAGTCATGGCGATCAACGTGCGCAACCTGGGTGGCAGTATCGAGCAAGCGATGGTGCGCGAGCCACGAATGCGCTTCTTCGATGAGGGCCGCACCCGCCTTGCTCAGGTCGGGACGAACCTCCTTTCGGCGAACGTCCTGCCGCCGTACCCGCACTGGGGACAGTTTCGATCGTTCATCCTCGAGTGTCTGAACGCGTACGTCCAGGCCGCGAAGCCGTCCCGGATCGAGCGGATGACCTTGCGCTACATCGATCGCCTCAACCCGCCCGCAGCTCCGGGGAAGTTCCGACTTGGGGACTGGCTCCAGGCTGGCTCTGCCTACATCCCGAGCTTCCTTGACGACAGCGCCGGAGCCGCGACGAGCCGGGTTCAGAAGAACGTGGACGACGGCGTCGAGATCGTGTCGGTAGTTCACCAGCTCGACGAGCAGGGAAACCCATCCATCACGCTGGACACCGAGCTCGTGGTTCATGACGTACCCCTCGACGACGCGGTCGTTGGCGCTCGGCTCGACCTGCTCCACAGGCGTGTGATCGAGGTCTTCGAGGCCTGCATCTCAGACAAGACCAGGGCCTTGCTGAAGCCGGAGAGGACGTGATGGAGACGCACCCCGTGGTTCCCTCCCTGGAGAAGATGGCTCAAGGGAAGATCGCGCGACTCTGGCGGCGTGGAGCCGGCCAGGTCTTTGGAGTGCTCGACGATGTCGACCGCGGGCTGCTGCAGCACGCACTGAACATCTTCCAGCTGGCCAGCGTCTCGGCTCGAAGCGCGCTGCTCCCGACAGCGGCGCAGGTCATCACCGTGGTGTTGAAGGACCTCAAGGTCGAGCTGCAGACCCTGGTCGGCTCGGGTCGAGTCGGCGCGGCACGCGCGCTCCTCGCGGCGTCGAGCGAAGGCGCGGAGCTCCGGTGGAACAAGGTCCTGGAGCCACCCTCGACGAGCAGCCGTCCCAAGACCGGCGGCTCCGACTTCAAGGGCAACGCTGAGTGGCTGCGAAGGAATCGGTCATCTTTCGCCGGCATGTGGGTGGCCTTGGCAGCTGGGCAGCTCGTGGATCATGACAAGAGCCGGCTGGCGCTGCATCGCAGACTCGAAGCCGCTGGAAAGCTGGTCAAGGGAACGCTCTTCACCAAGGTGAACTGAATGGCTCGGAGTCTCCTGCTCGTCGAGGGCGACAGCACTCCGGCGGCCTGGTCAGGCGGCGCTGCGCAGTACTTGGTAGAGCGTGAGATCAACGAGCAGTTGCTGGTGGTCGCGGCACGTTGCCGGTTGGGCCAGCTCGAGGTCGAGGAACTTGCGCTGCTCGACACCGCAGCCCAGTGGTCGGTGATTGGCGGCGAGGTCGCAGAGCTCGTCCTTGCGGATGCGCATGATCTGGGAGTTGCTTCGATCACGATGAGCACGAGGCTTGGAAGGATTGAGGGTCGCCTCCACCGACTTCCGGTGACCCTCGTCGCCGAGGACGGCAACGACCTTCAGATCTCGGCCACCGTCCTCATCGCACCGGCATGGGAAGGCCCGATCGTGCTCGGCTATCGAGGGCTTCTGGAACGTGTCCGCGTCGCGCTCGATCCCGGTGTTGCCGACGATGATCAGTGGATGTTCTTCGGAGGAGTAGCGTAGAAACGCGGAGCACTCGTCCGCGTGGCTGACAGCGCGCCAGCCTCGGCATGTCCTCGACTGGGAAAGCGCTCAACGCCGATGAGCGAATCTTGCCTGTGCTGTGCGAGCTCGCCTGGTCGAGGACGCTGGCGAGATGATCATCCGCGCTTTTTCTTGGTCGCGGGGGCGGCGAGGTCGAGCTGGTTGGGCGCGGCCTTCTTGCGGGGTTTGGCGGCCTTCGGGGCGGAGCTTGCCTTGGCGGCGGTGGCGGTGGCCAGGCCGAGGAGGCGCTCCTGCTCGGCGCGCTCGGCGTTCAGGGCGAAGAGGCGATCGATGATCTCGTCGTCGAACGCCTCCTTCGCGCGCCACTCGCCGTCAGTGACCGGCTTGGTGAAGGGCGGCGGCTCGAGGTCGCTCCAGCCGTACGCGGTGAGCACGGCGCGGTCCATGGCCAGGTGCAGCTCGCGCAGCGCGACGATCGCGGCGTCAGTAACGTCGGGGTTCTTCAGCTCGTTGTAGGTCGTGGTCAGCCCCTGCTGGCGTTCGACCATGAGCTGCGCGCGGGCTTCGTAGAGAGCGCGGCCGGCGGCTTCGAGTTCGCTCTTCTTGGCAAGGGTATCCTCCGGTGGGAAGGGGAAGGTCTCGAAGCAGTCAGAGGCCGAGTAGCGGAGGTCGTCGCGCATCGATGAGGACAGCAGCCTCGCCCAAGGCTCGTGGATTCGGGACTGGAGGATGGCGAAGTGGGCGTGCGACTCGAGGGGGAATACGTACACGCCGTGCGAGAAGATTCGATTCGGCAGCTGAAACGACAGAATGAGGTGCTTGGAGTGTATCGAGGTCACCAGGCATCGCTTCTTGCCTTCGAGGGCGGCGTAGAGCGCGGGTCGCTTGTCGCCGAAGTGCCACCAGTTCTTGCGGTGGGTATCGCGGCGAACCTTGTCTCGCTCTGGCTTGACCTTCTCTTTGACGATCTCAATCAGGTCAGGCCATTTCTTCGCCTCATCGAGCGACATGTCGCCGAAGCTGATGACGTAACGATCGAACTCCTGCGTCACGCTGGTGTTGACCTCCTTGCCGCCCAAGTACGGGAAGATCCTCTCGGCGTTCTTGTGGTTCGCCTTCACCAGCGCGTCCCGCTCCTCGGGCGTGAGCGTGAAACCCATGCCCAGGACGTAAGTCCCAACGAACGACATCCCGCCGTTGGCCACGAGCACGACCGGGTCGGGCCGCTCGGGCTTGGCGCGGAGGCGGCTGTTGATGTCCCGGGTCGCGAGGCCATCGAGGCGCTTCGCCGAAACCTGCTTGGCTGCGCTGCCCTTGGCCAGATGCACCACGGACACCGCGACGGCTGCTGTCCCCGGCCACAGCGTCGACCGTGTCGCGTCGTAGATCACGTGGCCCTTCGCCACGAGCGGCTGGAGCCCCGATGCGCGCGTGTCGCCTTGCGCGATCGTGTTGGTGGCGATGAGCCCGATCGTGCCGTGGGCACCGAGCAGGGAGTCGGCGCGGCGAAAGAAGTGCGCGCTCAGGTCGGCATTCTTGCTTGAGTCGTGAGCGGCTTCGAGCCAGTCGCCATAGGCTTCACCGAGACTGGCCAGGATTCGACGCCCTCCGATGAACGGCGGATTCCCCACGAACGCGTCCATGAGCGCCGTGCGGTTCACCTGCTCGGCCACGAGCGGATCGGGACGCCCCCGGTGGAAGACCTCGGGAAACTCCAGCCCCCAATGGAAGGCCGCGAGACGTCTCCTGACGCCCTCGCTCTGCTCGCGAAGCTTCTCCGGCGGCGCGCCACCCTCGGCGAGCCAGCTGCGTACGTCCTCCAGCCGCCGCTTCCGCTCGGCCTCGCGCTCCTTCTTCGGCACGTCGAAGAACGCGCCGACGACCAGGTCGCCCAGGATCCGCGCGCGCTCCTGCGCGTCGTTCGCGTCCCACAGGAGCTGCTCCTTGAGCCGCGTGACGCCCGGCGACGCGTCGCCCGCCAGGTCGAGGATCTGCTGCCGCAACGCCAGCGACTCCTCGATGCACGACGCGAGCTCCTTCTCGATCAGATCCATCTGCGCCGCAGGCGCCCAGTGGAACGCCTGGATCTGCTCGAACGACAACCCCACCAGCGAGTCGCCGTGCCTGAGCGCGTGGTCGACGAACGTGAACGGCTCGTCCTTCGCCAAGGTCACCAGCCACAGCGACAGCTTGGCCAGGTGGACCGCGAAGGGGTTCTTGTCGACGCCGTACAGGCACGTCTGCGCCACCAGGCGGCGCGCGTGGGTCACGACGTCCTCCTTGGCGGAGGCGATCTTGTCGGTCTGCCCCTCGCGCTCCCAGGCGGCGACGACGTGGTCCGCGAGGAAGCGGCACGCCTCGACGAGGAACGCGCCCGAGCCCATGGCCGGGTCGCAGATCTTCAGGCTCAGGAGCTGCTTCGAGCTCGGCTCTCCCGTGTCGCTCATCGCGGACAGGAGCGGCTCGAGCGTGCGCCGTACGATCGGCTGCGAGAGCGAGCGCGGCGTGTAGTGCGAGCTCGTCCGCCGCCGCTCCTCGCCGGGCTGCAGAACCAGCTGGCCGGCGCCTCGGCGCGCGACCTTGCGCAGCCCGATGCTCGCGAGCGCCTCGAGCAGCTCGTCCTCCTCCGTGGCGGCCTTGAGCGCGACCGCGATCTTCTTCGCGTCGCCCTTGCTGACGTCGTAGGTCTCGATGAGCCACTTCGAGCGGTTGGCAGGCTTCTCCTCGAGGACCAGGCCGGCCTCGATCCACACGCCGCCGCCGCTGCCCGCCTGCAGCGACTTGTGCCGGCAGCAGACCGCCGGCGAGCCGAGCGCGACCACGCCGTAGCCCATGAGCGCCTCGTAGACCGAGCCGATCTGCTCGACGTCGAGGACCTTGTAGGACAGCCGCTGGCCTTCCAAGATCATGAGCCGCTCGAGCACGCGGTAGACCGTCTCGTCGTCGACGGTCGGCACGCCCACCTGCGCCAGGTCGGCCGGATCCGTCGCCACCGCGGTGTCGGGCAGCGCCCAGCTCTCCAGGAACGGGAAGCGCGACGGGTCGAAGAGCTCGCCGCGCCGCCGTGGGATGTGCAGCGCGCCGTGCTCGACGCCGTCGTGGATCGTGCGGAAGAGCGCGACCAGGCGCGCCCAGGCGCCGAAGCGCCGGCTCATGGTGTCGGGGAAGGCGCCGTGGTCGCGCTGCAGGTCCTCGAAGAGCTCGCCGACGCTCAGGCTCTCGCGGTAGGTGTCGTGGTCGGTGGGCAGGAGCTCGCGGTCCTCGGCGTAGAGCACGAAGACCAGACGCAGCAGCACCGTGAGCAGGCCGCCGTAGAGGTGATCGTCGTGGCGGCCGTCGGCGTCGGCCTGCGCCAGCGCGATGAGGGCGCGCAGATCGGCGTGGTGGTCGCGCTGCGCGGCGGCCTCGAAGCCGCGCAGCAGGTGGTCGAGCGCGTCGAACACCTGGGCGGCGAGCGCGTTGGTGACGTTGGCCTGGCGCTCGCGGCTGCGCCGGAGCAGCGCGGGCAGCGCGTCCTCGGCGTGCACGCCGAAGAAGCGCTGCGCCGACAGCAGCATGACGAACGCGTCGAGGATGGGCCGGCCGTCGACGGTGCCCATGTCGGTGAGGTCGAAGGTGATCGAGCCGGTCGCCTCGCCGTGCGGCGCGTAGACCAGGCGGATCACGTCGCCGTTCGTCAGCAGGCCGACCGGCACGCGGCAGGCGCGTAGCAGGCGATCGAACTTGGCCGCGGGCGGGTAGCGCCAGTCACCGGTCTGCGTCTCGGGCTTGTCGAGGTCGAGGCCAGCCGGCAGCTCCCAGACCAGCGCGACGTACGGCTTGCCCGCGAGACTCTCGGGCGTCTCGACGTCGGGCAGCGCGGTCAGTGAGCGGCGGCTGGCCTTGGGCGCCGCGGTGGGCGCGTCGCCGTCGCCGTCGCCGGGCTCGCTCTCGCTGCTGCTGTCGACGTCGTCGTCGTCGTCGGACGGCTCCTCGTCCTCGGTCGCGGTCGCGGTCGAGGGCGCGACGGGCGCGGCCGTCCGCAGCTCGCCGACGTCAGCCAGGCGACGCAGCGCCAGCGTGGGGCGGATCGTCTGGTGACCCTCCGAGATGTAGCGCGACAGATCCTGGGGCAGCGCGTCGCCGCGGTCGTAGAGGTCGGGCGTCCAGCCGAGCACCTGCGCAAGGAAGTCGCCGAGCTCGCGGTGGCGGCGGCCGGCGCCGCGCCGCTTGCGGTCGAGCTCGGCGCGCTCGCGGCGGGTGCGCGCGGGCTCGTCCTCGTCGAGGGCCACGCCGGTCGCGGGATCGACGAGCGGACAGGCGGCCTGCAGGCGCTCCTGCAGCTCGGCGCCGTGGCGCTCCAGGACCTGGGCCTCGACCAGCACCGGGATGGCGACGACGAGGCCCTCGACGGGCTGGACCATGCCCAGCCAGGTCTCGTGGAAGCGCG
>JBKJOI010000243.1:0-2609 GCA_046595695.1 Haliangiales bacterium
AGCGAGCGGTCTCCCGGGCACGTGGACCGTATGCGTCAACGCCATGGCCGAAATCCCCGTCGGCACGTGCCCGCGTTGCCCCCGGGACCGCGGGCCGGGCCGGATGCGCTAGATTGACCCCATGGCCGCGGCTCCCTCGAACGACCACCTCGCCACCCTGCTGGTCTCCTGCCCCGATCGCCGCGGCATCGTCGCGACGCTCGCGCAGGCGCTCTACGGCCACGGCGTCAACATCCTGGATTCGGATCAGCACTCCGACCCGGTGGCGAAGCAGTTCTTCCAGCGCATCCGCTTCGATCTGACCGAGCTGCACACCGACCGCGGCTCGCTCGAGCGCGCGCTCGCCGAGGTCGCGGGCCGCTTCCACATGAACTACCGGCTGAGCTACGCGAGCCACGTGAAGCGCATCGCGCTGTTCGTATCGCGCTACGACCACTGCCTGTACGACCTCCTGCTGCGCCACCAGGCCGGCGAGCTGTCGTGCGACATCCGCTTCGTCGCCAGCAACCACCCCGACCTCGAGCGCGTCGCGGCCCAGTTCAACGTGCCCTTCCACGTCTTCCCGATCACGCCCGCGACCGCCGCCGCGCAGGAGCAGCGCGAGCTCGAGCTGCTCGCGGCCGAGGGCGTCGAGCTGATCGTGCTCGCCCGCTACATGCAGATCCTGAGCGCGGGCTTCGTCAGCCACCACCCCGGGCGCATCATCAACATCCACCACTCGTTCTTGCCCGCGTTCGTCGGCGGCAAGCCCTACCACCAGGCCTACGAGCGCGGCGTGAAGCTGATCGGCGCCACCGCACACTTCGTGACCGGGACGCTCGACGAGGGCCCGATCATCGAGCAGGACGTGGTGCGCTGCTCGCACCGCGACTCGGTCGAGGATCTCGCGCGCAAGGGCCGCGACCTCGAGAAGGTGGTGCTGGCGCGCGCGGTCCGCTGGCACCTCGACGACCGCGTGCTCGAGTACGGCAACAAGACCGTCGTGTTCGATTAGGTGCTTCAGCGAGCGGCATCGGCGCTCGCCAGCTCGGCGATCACGAACACCAGCGGCGCGCTGAAGTCGATGGCCGACTCGTTGACCACCCAGTTGGTTACCGATGCCGCCCGGGACCTGGTCGTCGGCTTCGTCATGCGTCGATTGCAGCAGCGCTTGCAGACGGCCCGTGGCGGGTTTCGCTCAAAGGCGCGGCCGTGTCGGGGCTGCGCCCGCGGCGCACCTCGCGTCGCGTGCTAGCTTCGCGGCGTGAAGCGACGCGCGCTCGGACGCAGCGGCCTCGAGGTGTCGGAGATCGGCTTCGGCGCCTGGGCCATCGGTGGCAGGATGTGGGGCGGCCCGCGCGACGACGACGCCCGGCAGGCGCTGCGGCACGCGCGCGAGCGTGGCATAAGCTTCATCGACACCGCGCTCGAGTACGGCAACGGCCACTCCGAGCGACTGATCGGCGAGCTGGCGGCCGAGGGCTGGCCCGGGCTCGTCGTCGCCACCAAGGTGCCGCCCAAGGCCATGGCCTGGCCGGCGCCGCCCGACGCGCCGCTCGAGGACTTCTTCCCGCCCGCGTGGATCCGCAAGTCGTGCGAGCGCAGCCTGCGCAACCTGGGCGTCGAACGCATCGACGTGCTGCAGCTGCACGTGTGGGCCGACGCCTGGACCGATCGCGACGAGTGGTACCGCGCGCTCTCCGACCTGCGCAGCGAGGGCAAGATCCGGCTCATCGGCGTGTCGATCAACTCGCACGACCCGGCCTCGGCGCTGCGCCTGGTGCGCTCCGGGCGCGTCGATGTGTTGCAGGTGCTCTACAATTTGTTCGATCAGTCGCCCGAGGACGAGCTCTTCCCGGCCTGCCTCGAGCACCGCGTGGGCGTGCTGGCGCGCGTGCCGCTCGACGAGAGCAGCCTGACCGGCAAGCTATGCGCGGACACGGTCTTCCCGCCGGACGACTTCCGCGCCGGCTACTTCGAGGGCGACCTGCTCGCCGATACGGTGCGTCGCGTCGAGGCGCTGCGCCCGCTCGTCGAGCCCGTGGCCGGCACCATGGCGCGCGGGGCGCTGCGCTTCTGCCTGAGCCACCCGGCAGTGTCGGCGGTGATCCCGGGCATGCGCACGACCGCGCAGGTCGACGACAACGTGGCGGCGTCGCACGGCGGGCCGCTACCCGCGGAGCTGCTCGCCGAGCTGCGCCCGCACCGCTGGGTGCGCGAGGCCTACTGACGGCCGCGCTGCTAGTACCTCGCCGCAGTGAAGATGGCGGGTTGACGGCGCAGCCTTGGCGTCGACGTGGCCGCAGGAAGCAGGTCGGAGATGCCGGGGAGCGCGGGGAGCGCGGGGAGCGCGGCGAGCGCGGGGAGCGCGGCGAGCGGAGGGAGGCGAACGGAGGGAGCAGAGGGAGCAGAGGGAGCGGGACGTTCCTTGGATCCATGGGGAGCAGAGTCGACGCGTTTCGGCGGCGGTCGGCGTGGCCGAGCGCGGGTGGTGCCTTCGTTGCACGCCTGCCGGCAGAGGCCATTGGGGGCGTGCGGGCGGGTGGTGCCTTCGTTGGTGTGCAGGCACGTTCGCGGCCGGTGGCTTCGTTGCGCGCGAGCGGAGCCGAGCTGATGGCGCGCGTGGGACA
>JBKJOI010000463.1:0-2507 GCA_046595695.1 Haliangiales bacterium
CCCACTTCGGCCCGCCCGGCATGCGCAACCGCAGCGAGCCGCCCAGGTTGAAGCCCGAGCTGCTCAGGCCGACGCCCAGGTTGAACGCCAGGTACCTCGACGGCGCCAGGTCGAGAGCGACCGAGATCAGCCCGAGCGGCGGCGCGATCGTCGACGTGTGCGTCGCTCCATCGGAGGTCCCGAGGTCGAGGTCGCTGGCCAGGCCAGCGCCGACCTCGAGCGCGACGTGCGGCCTGGTCGCGAGGGTGGACACGGACTCGGGCTCCGCAACCCCGCCCGCCGCGGCAGCAGGAGCGGGTACGAGCGTGGTGAGCGCGACCGCCACGAGAGTGACGGATACTGCAGCGAGGTGGACGAGGCGCATCCGCCCTGACCATGCAGCCAGCGCGCCATGACGTAACCCCGCGATACGCGTGGCCCGCGCGGTGGAGCCGCGAAGCCTGACCGTCTGAAATCGGTCAGTAGTGGTGGGATCAGAACCCGGCGCGGTAGCTCACCCGGCCCACCAGCTCGCGCGAGCGGGCGGGCAGCGGACCGTCGCCGTTGTCGTAGCCGGGCAGGTACTCGTGGTCCACGCCCAGGAGATCGTAGGCACCGATGGCGACATCGAGCCCGTCGATACCGAGGTTGCGATAGACCACGTTGAGGTTCGCCCTGAGCTCGGCACCGAACTCGTGCGAGACCGCCGTCATCGCCGTATCGGACCAGATGCGGCCGTAGCGCGGGCTCGCCAGGATGGCGGTCGGGTTGATGGTCAGGTCCTTGAGCTTCGGAACCGGCACGATGCTCGCGTTGAGCGTGACCTTGTGGCTCGGCGCGGCCAGCAGCACCCCGCCGACCAGCTGGCCGGCATCGTCGCGAGCTTCGTAGAGGTCGACCTGGTTGTCGTAGGCCCGGTAGTAGGAATACGAGAGGTCGGCGCGCCCGAGCCAGCCTTGCAGCCGGACCTGCGCCTCGACGCCACGTGAGCCGACGTGCGGGAAGTTGATGTAGCTGTAGTCGTTGTCCCCGTTGATCAACGAGTAGACGATCACGTCGCGAACGCCGAGGTCGAAGACATTCACCGAGACGAACAGGTTGGCCGACGCCTTGTAGCCCGCCTCGAGCTCCAGCGAGGTCGTGTGCTCCGGCTGGATGTCCGGCTCGATGTTCAGGTTCTCGATGGTGGGCGCCCGGTAGGCACGCGCCGCCAGGGCCTTGAAATGAAACTTTCCCACCACCTTGGTCAGACCGAGGCGGGGCACGAACACCCCGCCGAAGGCGCTGTGGTAGTCGTAGCGAACGCCGGCCGTGATGGTCACGAAGCGGTGACGCAGGAGGGCCTGCGCGAAGCCGGCGACGTTCTGGTAGTCGGCCTCCGTCGCGCCGCTGGCGAAGGTGAACCCGGGCTCGGCATCGTCGGCGACGGAGGCGTGGTCCCAGTAGAGCTCGGCGCCCGCGGTCAGGTGCAGCGTCTCGGTCGCCTCGTAGAGCGCCGACAGGCGGCCGGTGACGCGTGACGCCGGGATCTCGTAGTACCAGCCCGCCTGCCGCTCGAAGGCGCCGACGCTGCGCCAGGACGAGCCCCACATGTAGCGGGCCTCGGGGACCAGGGTCAGCGCGTCGGTCACGTGGATGGCGTACCTGGCGTCGGCGATGTAGGAGACGAACTCGGTGCCGATCGGTCCCGACGGGTCCTCGAGCTGCGATGACTCGAGCCGGTAGTGATCCGCGAGCAGCCTGACCGAGAGACCTTCGTAGGTCAGCCCCAGGTTGACGGTCCAGGCGTCGATGCCGCCGAAACGCGGCAAGGGGAACTCCTGTCCGTCGTACTCGGTGTAGCTGCGCTCGCTGCGGTGACCATCGCCGAGGGCGGCGTGCAGCACGAGATCGACCGCGCCCAGCTTCTGCCCCACGCTCAGCGTGACCTGCCGCGTGCCGTAGCTCTCCGGCATCTGCCCGTAGCTGATGCCCACGCGCGCGCCGCCCACCGCGGCGCCGCTGCGCGTGATGATGTTCACCACGCTCAGCTCGGCGAAGCCGCCGTAGAGCGCCGAGCCGGGGCCACGAATGATCTCGATGCGCTCGATGCTGTCGAGGAACTCGATGCCCGCGAAGATGGCGTTGCCGTAGAGCAGCTCGTTCATCGGCACGTCGTCGATGTGGACGAGCACCTTGCCCTCCTGCGCCCAGAGCCCGCGGACGCTGAGGCCCAGCGTGCCTTGCACGTCACTGCTGACGCTGAAGCCGGGGAAGAGCTCGAGGAGCTCGAGGAGATCGCGCGCGCCCGAGCTCTGGATCTGATCGCGGGTGATCACCGCGATGATGCCCGGCGACTCACGCTGGTCGAGGCTGGCGCCCTTGCCGGTCGCGACCTGCACCGGCATGTCGAGGATCTCCTCGAGGGACATCTCGGCGAGCTCCTCGGTCGAGAGCGACGTCTCCGGCGCGGGCTCCGGCTCGGGATCCTGGGCGCGGGCGGCCCGGGGCAGGCTCAGCGCGGCGCTCGCACCCACGATCGCGGCCAC
>JBKJOI010000873.1:0-4097 GCA_046595695.1 Haliangiales bacterium
GGGCGAACGCGGCGTCACCCTCCTCGACGTCGACGGCGACGGCATCGACGATCTCCTGCGCCTGGAGATGGGCAACCACCAGTGGCGCCAGAACCTGGGCGGCTCGTTCGGGCCGGCGCGGTCGCTCGCCGGCGCCAGCGCCGTGGAGCTGGGCTCGGCGCAGCTCGTGGACCTCGACGGTGATGCGCGCGCCGAGCTGGTGCGCGTCGTCGACGACACCTGGCGCGCCTACCGCCTCGAGGACGAGACCTGGGTGAGCCTGGGTGTCGTGGCGGGCACGCGCAACGTGCCGCTCGCGGGCGGTGCCGTGGTGCACGCCGACGTCGACGGCGATGGCCGAGCCGACGTGATCCAGGGCACCACCGGCGGGCTGACCGTGCGCCTGGCCGGCACCCTGTCGCTCGGGCCGTCGATCGCGCGCCCGCCGGTGTCGGCCGCGGACGCGAACGTCGAGCCCGCGGCGCCGAACGTGCGCTTCACCGACGTCAACGGCGACGGCCTCACCGACGCGGTGTGGCTGACCGACGCGTGGATGAAGACCTACCTGGGTCGTGGCGACGGCACCTTCGAGCTACACCAGAAGGTCCTCTGGCCATGGGGGCCCGACAGCCTCGACCTCGACGACGTGCACCTCGTGGACCTCGATCGCGACGGTCTCGTCGACGTGCTGCGGGTGACCGCGGGCCACGTGCTCTGGTACCGCGGCGCCGGCGATCATCGCTTCACCCATGCGCCCCGCCACGTGAGCCGCCCCGAGGCGGCCGCCGCCGACGTGCGACTCCAGATCGGCGACGGCAACGGCAATGGCTCCCAGGATCTGATCTGGTCGTCGCCGCGCGGCCTGTGGATCCTGGACCTTGCCGGCGCGACCCACGCCGGCATGCTGGCGAGCATCGACAACGGCCTGGGGCTCACGACGCGCTTCGGCTACGAGGCCTCGGGGCACCTGGCGCTGGCCGCCGCCGCCGCAGGAGCGCCGTGGGTGCGTCGGCTGCCTACGTCGATCGCGGTACCGACCCGCTTCGAGCAGGTCTACGAGGACGGCTCGCCGACCCGCACCAGCCGCCACCTCGTGCGCGATGGCTTCTGGGACGGTCAGGAGCGCCGCTTCGGCGGCTTCCTCGAGGGCCGCCGCGAGGATCTCGGGGCCACGCCCGCGGACACCCGGGTCGAGGTCACGCGCTTCCACGCCGGCCTGGGCAACGAGCGGGTGCTGCGCGGCCTGGTGTGGTTCCAGCGCGTCGAGAGCGGCACCGGCGTGCTGCTGTCGACCCTGGAGACCACCTGGGAGGCCACCCGCATCGTCAGCCTCGCCGACGCACCGTTTTTGCGCAAGCCCGCGACCCGGAGCGTACGTGCGCGTCACTTCGAGGGCGTGACCGTACCCATCGAGACGCGCGTGGAGATCGACGTCGACGGCGAGGCGCGCGCCATCGTGGAGCGCCACCTGGGCCGGCTCGATCGCGCCGGCGACGAGCGCATCGTGCACCACGACTACGCCAGCGACGACGCCTGGTGGCTGCGTGATCAGGTGATCTACGAGCGCACCGAGGAGCAGGGTGGGCGCCTGGTGTCGGCGCGGCGCATGATCTACGGCGGCCCCGACGGCGAAGTCCTGCCCTACGGCAGCGTCGGCCGCGGCTGGGTCGTGGCCACCGATGGGTTGCTCGAGGACGCGAGCGGCTCGCGCTGGGTCACGCTCGAGCGCACGCGCCACGACGCCCATGGCAACCCCGTGGAGATCTACAAGGACGGCACCTGGCGCACCATCGACTACGACGTGCGCGGGCTGTTCGCGATCCACGAGACCGTGGCGCCGGGCGGCGGGGCCGCCTCGCTCACCTGGTCGCTGGCCTGGGATGAGGGGCTGGCCGCACCGCGCGAGCTCACCGATCCCAACGGCGACGTGACCACCGTCGGCTACGACAGCCTCGGGCGCGTCGAGAGCATCGCCCTGAACGGCGCATCGCCGCACGCGCGCTTCGCCTACGAATGGAGCGGACCCCGGCCGCGCACGCGCAGCTTCGTCCACGACGGTCCCGGTCCCGCGCCGGCGACGCCGCCGACCTCGCCGCCGGCGCCGGGCAGCAAGTGGCGCGAGTCGGTGACCGTGAGCGATGCCGGTGGCGAGGCGCACCACGCCGCGACCCGCGACGGGAACCGCTGGATCGTCTCGGGCTGGCAGGAGCGCGACGCCCGCGGCCGCGTGATCACTGTGGCCGAGCCGTTCTACGCCGTGGGCCCGGCACTGCCCGTGGCGCTGCCCGCCGCGGTGCCGGTGCAGCGCCTACGCTACGATGCGTTCGATCGCCCGGTGGAGCAACTCCTGCCCACCGGCGCCCGCCGCACCACGACGTACCGCGCGTTCCACGAGACCGGCGCGGTCGAGGGCCTCGCGCCGAGCGCCGTCGAGCGCGACGGCCACAACCGCATCGTGCACACCGAGCGCACCGTCGCGGGCGTGCTCGAGCAGGTCGACGCCGACTACGACGCCGACGGCCGGGTCGTGGCCTGGCGCCTCCAGGGCGGCGCCGTGGTCCACACCTTCACCTACGACAGCCTCGGGCGCCTGGTGTTCGCCGAGGACCCGGACATCGGTGAGCGCCGCCTCGGGTACGACGACGACGGGCGCATGCGCCGGCACGAGAACGGCGCGGGTCAAGTGATCACGCTCGACTACGACGGCGTCGGCCGGCTCACCCGCCGCGCCGGCGACGGCGCCGCGTTCGACTACCACTACGACGACCCCACCGGCCATGGCCGCGGCCGGCTCACGCGCGTCGACGAGCCCGGCGGACGCGTGAGCTTCGCGTACGACGGGTTCGGCCGCACCGTCGAGGTCGCGCGCACCATCCAGGCCGGGCCCGCGGGGCCGGTGGCGAGCGCCACGCGCACCGTGGAGCTCGCCCCGTCGGGGCTGCTGCTGCGCGAGCAGCACGACGACGGCCTCGCCCTGGACTACCGCCACGACGCCGCGGGGCGGCTCGTCGGCGTCGCCGACCTGTGGGAGGCGCTGGAGCTCGACGCTGCCGGGCGCGTGGTACGCGAGCGCGCCGGCAACCAGCTCGAGACCCGCTTCCGCTACGACGCCGCGGGACAGACCGCGCACATCACCGTCGGTGCGCTCTACGACGTCGATCTCGAACGCAACGCCTGGGGCGGCGTCGAGCGGGTGACCGATCTCGACGGCGTGGGCGCCGATCACTCGGCCACCTTCACGTACGACGGCGCGGCGCGGCTCGTCGACGCTTCCATGGGCGACTTCCGCTTCACCTACGCCTACGACGCGCTGCAGAACATGACGTCCCGCACCGCCGCGGGCCCACGCGCCATCGGCGTGCTCACCGGCACCCACGTCTACGGCGAGCAGGGCGCCGGGCCGCGCCAGCTCACCTCCGTGGGCGCGACCCAGTTCCACTACGACGCCGCGGGCCGCCAGATCGCCGCCGGCGCCGAGACCATGCACTTCGACGGTCTCGACGAGCTCGTCCAGGTCGACGGCCCGTACGGAACCGTGCGCCACGGCTACGGCCACGATGGCATCCGCACCTCGACCACGGCCCCGTCCGGGGCCGTGGAGCTGTGGTTCTCCGACGATCTACGCGAGCACGACGGCGTGCGCGAGCACTACGTGCGCGTGGGCACCCGCCTGGTGGCGCGCGTGACCATGCAGCCGAACCCTGCGGCGTCGCCGTCCGCCTCGGTGCCGCTGCCGGATGCACGGGCCGTCGCCGGCGTGCTGCTGGCGGCGCTGGCGCTCGCCCTCGGCGCGCTCGCGCTGCGCAGCCAGCGCCGGTTCGCGCCGGTCTCGGCGCTGTGCGTGCTCACCCTCATGACGCCCGGCGGCAGCCTGCTGGGCGTGAGCCGCCAGGCGGCCTGGGTGCGGCAAGCGACGAGCTTCCTGCACACCGGCTTCACCGCCGGCCCCGTGCTGACCACGGGCGGCGGCGGCGGCGCGCTCGAGGAGCGGCGCTACGAGCCCTTCGGCGTGCCGCTCGACGGCGCCGATTTCGCCGCGGAGCCGACGAACGGGCTCAACAAGCCCACCGACGTCACGACCGGGCTCTCCTACCACGGCGCGCGCTGGATGGCGCCGC
>JBKJOI010000581.1:0-3761 GCA_046595695.1 Haliangiales bacterium
GCCCGCGACGGCGGCCACGAGCGATCCGCAGGAGCTGCGCGCGCGCGTCTTCGGCGCCGCGCGCGAGCTGCTCGCCCGGCTCGCCGATCGGCACCCGCTTGTCGTCATCGTCGACGATTGCCAGTGGGCCGACGACGACAGCCTGGCGCTGGTCGCCGAGCTGCTGCGCGAGCCCGACGCGCCGCCCTTGCTCTTCGTGGCCACCTGGCGCCCCGACGGCGGCAAGCCGGCGCGCCTGCCCGTGCCCGCGCGCTCGCTCGTGCTCGGACCGCTCTCCGAGGCGCAGGCGGCCGAGCTGGTCGCGCGCCTCGGGCCCACCGCGACCGGCGCCGCGCAGGCGATCGCGCGCGAGGCCGCCGGGCACCCGCTCTTCATCGAGGAGCTGGCGCGCCACGCCGCACCCGAGGGCGCGCCCGGCGTGCTCCTCGATGACGCCCTGCGCGCGCGCGTGGCCGCGTTGCCCGCGCCCGCGCGCACCGTACTCGAGGTCGTCGCCGTGGCCGGTGGCCCCATCCGCGAGGCCACGGTGGCGCGCGCCGCCGGGGTCACGGGCGACGCCTTCGAGCAGGCGCTGTCGCCCCTGCGCGCGGGTCGGCTGGTGCGCGCCCTGGGCGGCAGCGCCGCCGACGCGCTCGAGGCCTACCACGACCGGGTGCGCGAGGCCGTGCTCGCGCGGCTCGACGCCGACGTGCGCCGCGGCCACCACCGCCAGCTCGCGCTCGCGCTCGAGGCGCTCGCCGGCGCCGACGCCGAGACGCTGGCCGTGCACTGGGCGCGCGCCGACGAGCCCGCCCGCGCCGCCGGGCACGCGCGCCACGCCGCCGAGCACGCCGCGGCGGCCTTCGCGTTCGATCGCGCGGTCCGGCTCTACCGCAGCGTGCTCGAGCTCGCCGGCGGCCGTGACGCCGATGGTGACGTGCGCGCGCGCCTGGCCGACGCGCTCGCCAGCGCCGGCCGTGGCCAGGAGGCCGCCGCGACCTACCTCGAGCTCGCCCACGAGAAGGCGGCGAGCGCGCCCGCCGAGGGCATCCGGCTCTACGGCCGGGCCGTCGAGGAGCTGCTGCGTGCGGCGCGCATCGACGAGGGCGTGGCCGCGCTACGGCATTTCCTGCCCATGGTCGGCATGCGCCTGCCGCGCCGGCCGATCGCGGCGCTCCTGCTCGAGCGCGCGCGCATGCGCCTGCAGCGGCCCGCGCTCGACGACGACGACGACGCGCCCGAGGACGGCGCGCTGGCGGCCCCCGAGGTCCCCCAGGAGCTGGCCACGCGCATCGATGTCTGCTGGTCGGCGGCCGCGGCGCTCGGCCTCAGCGATCACGTCTACGGCGCGTGGTTCCAGGCGCGCCACTACCGCGAGTCCTTGCGCTCGGGCGAGCCCCGCCACGTCTCGCGCGCGCTCGGCCTCGAGGCCGTGTTCACCTCGCTGCGCGGCGTGCGCCAGCGCGAGCGCTGCGAGCGCCTGCTCGCGCGGTCCTCGCTGCTGGCGCGGCGGAGCGGCGACGCGATGAGCCAGGCGGTCTCGATCGAGGCCTCGGCCATCTGCGCCTACCAGTTCAACGACTGGGCGCGAACGCTCGCCGAGAGTGACCGCACCACCCGCCTGCTGCGCGACTCGGTCACCGGCGCGTGGTGGCACATCGACATCGGCGAGATGTACGCGCTCCTGGCGCTCTTCTATCTGGGCCGCCTGCGCGAGATGGGTACGCGCGTGACCGCGCAGCTGCGCGGCGCCGAGGACCGCGGCGATCGCTTCGCCGCCACCGTGCTCGCCACCGGGAACGCCAGCGTGGTCTGGCTGGTCCGCGACGACGCCGCCGGCGCGCGCGACTCGATCGCGCGCGCCATGCGCAACTGGCCCGAGGATCGCTACCTGCTGCAGCACCTGTGGGCGCTGGTCGCGCGCACGCATGTGGACCTCTACACCGGCGACGGCGCGGCCGCGTGGCAGCGCCTGGACGAGCACTGGCCGCGCCTGCGCCGCGCCTTCCTGCTGCAGGTCGAGAGCACGCGCATCGAGACCGTGCACCTGGCCTGCCGCGCCGCGCTCGCCGCCGCCGCGGCTCTGCCGGCCGGACGCGCCCGTGAGCCACTGCTCGGACGCATCACCCGCCTCGCGCGCGACCTGCACGCCGACCATTCGCCCGCGGCGCGTGCGCTGCTCCCGCTCACCCAGGCCGGGGTCGCGTCGCTGCGCGGTGACGAAGACGGCGCGGCGCGCGCGCTGCGGGTCGCCGTGTCGGCCGCCGACGCCTCGGGCATGGCCATGTACGCGGCCGCCGCGCGGCGCCGCCTGGGCGCGCTCCTGGCCGGCGACGAGGGCCGCGCGCTGGTCGTCGCCGGCGACGCGTGGATGCACGAGCAGGGCGTCGTCGACGTCGGGCGGATGGCGGCCATGTTCGCGCCTGGCTGCTGACGGGGTCGCGAGCACGCGGATCCTGAGCGAGCCACGCGTATGCCACACGTGATGACTCGATGGGGAGGTCCGGTCTAGATCGGCACGCGGTTCGAGAGGCAGATCTTCTTGGCCTGGGCCTTGAGCGGCCCCTTGAGCAGCTTGCCCCACGCCTGCGCCTTCTCGACGTCGTTCTGGCGGCACGCCGAGAGCACGCACGACAAGATCGACTGCTCGCCGATCTTCGGCACGTCCTCGGCGGCGCAGATCGTGACGGCGAGGTCGTACTTGGCGTCGAGGATCGCCAGCTTGCGCAGCTCGGCCAGCTCCTTGGGATCGCTCGGCAGCGCGGGCGCGGGCGGTGGCGCCGCATCGGCTGGCGGCGCCACCGGCGCGGGTGCGGCGGGCGGCTTGGCCGCGACGAGCTCCGGCGTTCTTGCGGGCGGCGCGGGTTCTTCCTTGCAGGCGACGAGGAGGAGGGCGGCGAGGCAGATCGATCGGGTCAGCACGGCGGCAGCATACGCCGGCGTTGCGACGGCGTCAGGATCGCTCATGGTCAGGCATCGTCCTCGGCTGCGGGCGCTTGCCGCGGCGCACGTCGGCGATCCTGCCGGCCAGCGCGCGCGTGACCTGGTCCTGGCGATCCATCGCAAGCGCCCGGTCCACGATCGTCATCGAGGGCGCGCTCGAGGGCGCGCTCGATGGCGCGCTCGAGGTCGTGCTCGAGGTCGTGCAGCTGATCGGATTCGCGCCCTGCGCCCTAGTACCTCGCCACTGTGAAGTTGACCGGTTCACGGCGCGACGCGACGTTCCTTGGATCCATGTGGAGCAGAGGCGAGGCGTCTCGCCGGCAGTCGGGCGTGGGCGGGCGCGGGTGGTGACTTCGTTGCACGGGTGCCGGCAGAGCTATTGCGGGCGTGCGCGCGGGTGGTGCCTTCGTCGGCGCGGGCGCACGTTGGCGGGTGGTGCCTTCGTTGCGCGCGAGCGGAGGCGGAGCCGATGGCGCGCGTGGGACGCGCACCAATGACGTCGACGTTGGCGTCGTCGTCGGCGTGGCCGTGCGCGCGGCGCGGTGGGGTGCGTGCTGCCGGGGCGACGACAGTCGGAATGCGTACTGCCGGGCCGGCAGTAGACGGCCGGGACGACGCAAGGGTCGCGGATGTCGGTCGATTTCTCGGGCCGAACGTGATTCGTGCTTGACGGGCCTGGGCGTGTTTTTCGGCGCCGCTGCAGGCGGGCGCATGGGTAGGCCCGCTGGCGGGCCGGGCTGTTGCGAGAAGGCGCGGAAGGGACGGCGCGAGGGTCGCGTCGCGATGGCGTCGAGAAAGCGGCGTGGTGGACGCGTTGGTGCGGCTGGTGGGGTGCGAAA
>JBKJOI010000693.1:0-3943 GCA_046595695.1 Haliangiales bacterium
GGCCGAAGGTCAGGTTGGGCACGAAGTGGCCGTCCATGACGTCGACGTGCACGTAGTCGGCGCCCGCGGCGCACACGGCGCCGACCTCCTCGTTCAGGCGGCCGAAGTCAGCGCTGAGGATCGACGGTGCGATCCGGATGGGTCGGGCAATCATGGTGAGGTATTAGTACCACCGTGCGCGCGCCCCTGATCGCGGCCTGTGTCGCCCTCACGCTGTGGGCGCTCGCCCTGGCGCCCGCCGGACACTACTCCGCCGACGCGGGCGTCAAGCTCACCCAGGCGAATGATCTGTGGGCGCGCGGCATGGCCAGCCGCGCGCTGCTCCCGGGCCCGATCGACGATCCGAAGGACGCCTACCGGCGCGTCGGCCTCGGCTTCGAGCGCCAGGTCGAAGGGCAGTGGCAGGGCACCTATTCGATCGTCTTCACCGGGGCTGCGGCGCCGCTCGTGGCCGCGTTCGGGCTGCGCGGCGGCTACCTGGTGCCGCTCGCTGGCGGCATCCTCTGCGTGCTCGGCATCTGGCTGGCGCTGCGCCGCCTCGGCGCGCGCAAGGTCACCGTGTGGGTCGCGTGCCTGCTCGCCGCGCTGGCGACGCCGGTGCTGTTCTACTCGGGGCAGCTCTTCGAGCACACCCTCGCGGCGGGATGCTGCGCGCTCGCGCTCGCCTTCATGCTGCCGGTACGCGCGGGTGAACCAGGCCGCGAGCGGCCGCTCGCCGCGGGCGCGCTCGTGGCGCTCGCCGCGATGGTGCGCCCCGAGGCCTACTGCGCGGTCGCCGCGGCCGGCCTGGCGCTGGTCGCGCTGCCGGGCACGCCGCGTCTGCGCCTGCGCCGCGCCGCGCTCTACCTGGCCGGCGCGCTGGTGCTGCTGGGCGTGTACTGGACGTTCAACCGGCTCACCGCCGGCGCGTGGGACCCGCTCGTCGACGCCAACGGCAAGGAGACCTCGCTGCGCAACGCGCTGACCATGTTGTGGGGCGAGCTGCGCAAGAAGTTCAACCCGTCGTTCCTCGCGCCGCTCGTGCTCGCCGTCGGCGTCGGGCTGGTGCCCGAGCGCGAGCGCACCGGCTGGCGCCGCGCCGCGCTGCACGGCGTGGTCGCGCTCGCGATCACGGCCGCCGCGTTCAACGCCCTCCGCGGCGCGAACAGCCGCATCGTGACCGGCTTGTTCACGGTGACGCCCATCGCGGCCTACGGGCTCGTGCTCGGGCCGCGGCGCGCCGAGACGCGCGCGCACTGGGTCTTCGCGCTCGGCTTCATCGCGCTGGTGCTGTGCTTCGAGCGCGGCGGCAACGCCGGTGGGCTGCAGCTGGGCGCGCGCATGCTGCTGCCCGCGCTGCCCGCGCTGCTCGTGCTCGCGGCCATGCTCGTCGAGGCCGATCACGCCGCGGCGGGTCCGCGCGGCGCGCGCCGGGTGACCGCGGGCGCCGCGATCGTGCTGCTCGGGCTGGGCCTGGTCACCGATGTGCGCGGCACGATCCAGGCGGTCGGGATCGCGCGCGCCGGCGAGCACGCCGCGGCGCTGGCCACGGCCGCGCCCGGGCGGCTGGTCGTCACCAAGCTGGAGTGGCACGCGGGCGTGCTGTCGCCGGTGCTGCTGGCCGGCAAGGACGTGCTGATCAGCCGCGACGGCAACGACCGGCGCCTGTTCCTGTTGCTCGCGGCCTCGGACGTCGACGCGTTCGTCTACACCGCGAGCGAGCCCGTGAAGGACTTCGCGCGTACCGCGACGGGCACCGTCACGTTCGAGACCGTGGAGCGCTGGACGCTGCCCCGGGAGCTGAAGTCGCTGCCGCTGCAGGTGGTGCGCATCACGCGGCCGGCGCCCGTGCTGCCGGCGACCGCGGCTCCGTAAGGCGCCTGAGCGGCCGTCCGCTGCCCGCTCAGGCCTTGCGCACCATCCGCGCGGCGAAGAACGCGTCGGCGTCGTGGCGGTGCGGCCACGTGCGCAGGAAGCCGTGCGCGTCGACGACCGCGGCGAAGTCGACGCCCGGCGCCACGTCGGCGGCGGGCGGTGCGAGCTCGAAGTCGGCGTGTGCGGCGAGGAAGCGCGCGATCTGCGCCGGGCCCTCCTCCTCGGTGAACGTGCACACGCTGTAGACCAGCACGCCGCCCGGGCGCACGCGCGCGGCCACCCCGGCGAGCAGCGTGGCCTGCAGCGCGGCGAGCTCGCGCACGTCGCCGTCGCGCATGCGCCACTTGGACTCCGGGTGACGGCGCAGCACGCCCAGCCCGGTGCAGGGTGCATCGATGAGCACCCGGTCGTAGGCGGGCGCGAGCAGCTGATCGCGCGCGGCCGCATCGGTGAGGTCGAGCTCGATCGAGCGCAGCCCGGTCAGCCCGAGACGCCGCGCCGCGTCCTCGCCGAGGTCGAGCTTGCGCCGTGAGTTGTCGGCCGCGTCGACGCTGCACGCGCCACCGGCGGCGCGCGCCTGCTGCAGCAGGTGCGTCGACTTGCCGCCCACTCCCGCGCAGGCGTCGAGGATACGCTCGCCGGGCATCGCGCCACACAGGCGTCCGACCAGCTGCGCGGCGACGTCTTGTACGGTGCAGAGCTGCTCCTGGAAGACCGCGAGGGTCTCGGGCGCGCCGCCGCCGCGCACGTGCAGCGCCTCGGGCAGGAGCGGCGAGGGCACCAGCTCGGCGTCGGGCCGCTCGGCGGCGACCCGCTCGGCGAGCGCGGCGCGCGTGGTCTGGTCGAGCGAGGCGCGCAGCGTCACCGAGGGCGGGCGGTTCATCGCCTCGGCGGCGACCAGCGCCTCGGCCTTGCCGAGCGCGGCGATGAGGCGCGTACCCAGCCAGCGCGGCACCGAGTGCACGAGCTCGAGCGTGGCCGGGACGTCGGTGGCGGGCGGCGCGGGCGGCTCGCCGGCGGTGGACAGCTTGCGCAGCACGGCGTTGGCGAAGCTCGCCACCTGCGGCCCCGAGACCGCGGTCACCGCGCTCACCGCGTCGTTCACCGCGGCGTGCGCGGGCACGCGCAGCAGGAGCAGCTGGTAGGCGGCCACGCGCAGCGCCACCAGCGCGCCGGGCGACAGCTTCTTCAGGCCGCTGGTCGCGTGCGCCGCGAGCGCGCGATCCAGGCGGGTGCGGTGGCGCAGCACGCCGTAGACGAGCTCGGTGACCAGGCCGCGATCCGCGGGCGACAGCTTGCTCTTGGCCAGCGCGGCGTCGAGCGCCAGGCTCGCGTACGCGCCGCCCTGCTCGACGCGACGGAGGACCTCACGCGCCAGGTCACGCGAGGCGCCACCTTCGATCGCTCCGCCGGCCACCCGCTCGCCCTCTCCGCTCACGACGTGCCCAGCTTCGTACCGTTCGCGATCGGCCGCCCCGCCAGCAGCGCCGCCGCGGCCATGCGCTTCTTCCCGGGCAGCTGCAGCTCGCCGATGATCACCGCGCCCTCCCCGCACGCGACCACGAGCCCGCCGCGCTCCGAGCCGAGCACGACGCCGGGTGCGCCGCGGCCCTCCACGACCTGCGGCTTCCACAGCTTGAGCACGTCGGCGCCGGCGTCGGTCCCGACGCTGCCGACCTGCGTGTACGCGCCCGGCCACGGGTCGACGCCGCGGACCAGGCACGAGACCTCGCGCGCCGACCGGGTCCAGTCGACCTGGCCGGTGGTCTTCTCGAGCATGGGCGCCATGGTGGCCAGCGCGTTGTCCTGCGCCGTGGCGACCAGCGTGCCGGTGACGAGGCGATCGAGCGCGTCGACCAGCAGCGACGCGCCCAGCTCGGCCATGCGCTGCGCCAGCTTCCCCGACGTGTCGTCGTCGAGGATCGGCATCGATTCCCGCAGGAGCATGGGCCCGGTGTCCATGCCCGCGTCGAGCTGCATGATCGTGACGCCGGTCTCGCGCTCGCCGCGGATGACCGCCCACTGGATCGGCGCCGCGCCGCGGTAGCGCGGCAGCAGCGAGCCGTGCACGTTCAGGCAGCCATGCTTG
>JBKJOI010000779.1:0-4520 GCA_046595695.1 Haliangiales bacterium
CCCGACGAAGGCCCGCCGGTGGCCGACGAGGCCAAGCTGCCCGCGCTCGCGGCCCGGCTCGCCACGCTCTACCGCGGGCACATCGCGCGGGAGGAGCACGAGCTGTTCCCCGCCGCGCGCGCGGCGCTGCCGGCGGGCGCGGCGGAGGAGATGGGGCTCGAGATGATCGCGCGTCGTCGCTGAGCCGGGGTCTGTCGACGGGGCGTGGGCCGCCCGCGTACGAAGCGTCCCGCCCGGCCGCCCGCGCGCGCGCGCGTCCGACATCTGTGCTAGACGTGCGGGGTCGTGAGCAATCCGCTGTTCTCTCCTGAGGAAGTCGATATCTGCGTCCGCGTGCTGCAGGCGATCACCGATCACCGAGCATCCATCCTGGACGTTCCCCCCGAGCTGCGCGAGCGGCTCCTGCTGCTCGCCGGGCGCGTCAACCAGCCGGACCGCCTGGAGCTGCGCCAGGTGGCGCGCGCGCGCCGGCGCCGCGACCGACAGGAGCGCCGCGATCACGACGCGGTGATCGTCGCCGCGACGGCGATGCGCCAGGTGCGCCAGCTACCGGTGTACGTCGCGCTGCCCGGGCCGTCGGGGGTGAGCATGCCGCTCGCGCTGCCGGCCGCGTCGATCGACGCCCCGGTCGAGGAGCACACGCACACGACCACGCAGGCGATGCCGGCCACCCCCGAGCTCAAGGAGCCCCGCTCCTGCTACGTCTGCAAGGTCGACTTCCGGCGCGTGCACTTCTTCTACGACTCGATGTGCCCGGAGTGCGCCGAGCTGAACTACGCCAAGCGTACGCAGACCGCGCGGCTCGACGGGCGCGTCGCGTTGATCACCGGCGGCCGGCTCAAGATCGGCTACCAGGCGGCGCTGCTCATGCTGCGCGCCGGCGCGACCGTGGTGGTGACGACGCGCTTCGCGCACGACGCGGCGATGCGCTTCGCGCGCGAGCCCGACTACGCCGAGTGGGCGCCGCGGCTGCGGCTGCACGGCCTCGACCTGCGGCACTCGCCCTCGGTCGAGCTGTTCGCGCACTACCTCTCCGATACCTTGCCGCGCCTGGACCTGCTGGTGCACAACGCCGCGCAGACGGTGCGCCGGCCGACCGGCTTCTACGCGCACCTCATCGACTCGGAGGAGGCGCCGCTCTCCGAGCTGCCGAGCGAAGTTCGCCCGACGCTGGCCGCGCACGACGAGCTGCAGCGGATGTTGCGCAGCGGATCGTCGGCGCTACCGGGCACGAGCGGCGCGCCCGGGGCGCCCGATGCGCTCATGACCTGGCAGGGGCGGCAGGTGGGCGCGGGGCTGCTCGCACCGGCGCGGCTGTCGCAGGCGCCGGTGACGCCCGAGGACGTGGAGGCTGGCGCGGAGGTCTTCCCGCTCGGCCGTGTCGATCAGGACCTGCAGCAGGTCGACCTGCGGCGCATGAACTCCTGGCGCATGACCCTCGCCGACGTCGCGACGCCCGAGCTGCTCGAGGTGCACCTGGTGAACGCGATCGCGCCGTTCATCCTGACGCGCTCGCTCAAGCCGCTCATGACGCGCGACCGCACCGACGAGAAGCACGTGGTCAACGTCTCCGCGATGGAGGCCTCGTTCTCGCGCAAGAAGAAGACCGACAAGCACCCGCATACCAACATGGCGAAGGCGGCGCTCAACATGCTGACGCGCACCTCCGCCGCCGACTACGCCGATGACGGCATCTGGATGAACAGCGTCGACACCGGCTGGGTCACCGACGAAGATCCGCTCCACCACGTGCACCGCAAGCAACGCGAGCACGACTTCTTCCCACCCCTCGACGTCGTCGACGGCGCCGCGCGCGTCTGCGACCCGTTCTTCTCCGGCCTCCTCGCCGGCGTCCACCCCTGGGGCAAATTCTTCAAGGACTACAAGCCCACGGGTTGGTAGCCCCCGCCTCCGCCCCCAGGTTCCGTGGGGACACTCTCCTCGTTCCAACTACCGGCAGTTGTTCAGCTTCTAGGAGCATGTGCGCAATCTTCACATTTCCAACATCTAGATGTGGATGTTCGAAATGTGATTATTGTGCACATGCCCTAAATTCACTTGTAATTTCTTGTACTTGGAAGACGGAGAGTGTCCCCTGCTCGGGGCTTACTGGGGCAGGACGTTTTCGATCGCGCCGGTGAGCTCGGCGGACTCGGGGGTCACCTTGGGCTCGAAGCGGGCGACGATCTTGCCGGTCGGGTCGACGAGGAACTTGGTGAAGTTCCACTTCACGTCGCCCTTGATGCCCTCGGGCGTGTCCTGCGTGAGCGTCTTGTAGACGGGCGCGATCTCGGGACCCTTGGCGTGGACCTTGGCCATGATGGGGAACGTGACGCCGTAGTTCTTCTTGCAGAAGGTCGCGATGTCCTCGGACGAGCCCGGCTCCTGCGCGCCGAAGTCGTTCGACGGGAAGCCGATCACCACGAGACCGCGTGCCTGGTACTTGTCGTGGATCTTCTGCAGCCCCTCGTACTGCGGGGTGTACCCGCACTCGGAGGCCGTGTTCACGATGAGCAGCGCCTTGCCGCGGAACTTGTCGAGCTTGATGGTGTCGCCCTGCAGCGTCTGAACCTGATGGTCGATCACGGGACCTCCTTCGGAAGGGGTGGGGCTCGCCGCGGCCTGCGTTTCAGCGGCCGGCAACATGCTGGTCTCGGTGGCGCTCGCCGGCGTGGGAGAAGTCGACGCGGAGGACTTGGCGCCGCATGCAGCGGCGAACGCGATCAAGACAACGGAGAGAACGATCCGCTCGGCGAGTTTTTGCATGATCAGCCTCCGAGTCTAAATTCGCGAACGTAGCCGGTCTCCAGATCGGAGATCGTGACGAGTACGATGCCGCTTCCGTCGACAGAGTACTCTTCCTGAACCAGCGGTCCACCCGTTCGTCTCACGATGGAAACATCGTCCAGTGCAACGGTGGCATGCGATCGCAGCGCGGGATCGAACGCGAAACGCACGTCTCCGAGGGGCGTGAGGTCGCCGCTCGGCACGCCCGCCTCGTCGACCGCGCTGCACTCGGCGAATCGATAGTGTCCGACGTTGTGCGCCGCGCGATACACGCGCCGCAGCGTGCGCGGCGGCGCGCCCGGCGCTGGCAGCGCGAGCTCGCGCGTGAAGATCGGATCGAACGCGACGGTGCGGCCCTCGTCGCTCTCGCGGAAGACGCCGAAGTGCCGCGACAGCTGGTCCTGCAGCGTGAAGCCCGACCCGGCGTCGGCGGCAATCGCGAGACCCAGCGCGGTCGCCGCGAACGGGTACGGCGAGCGATGCACCCGCCGGCCGTAGCGCTCGCGCAGCGCGCGCCCCACGAGCGGCAGCGCGCTCGCGCCGCCGACGACGTAGATACCCGCGACCTCCGACAAATCGGCGGCTCCCTCGGCGCGCGCGGCGCGATCGTCGGCGTCATCCTCGCCTTCCTCGTCGGCACTGCGCAGCACCGGTGACATGCCGAGCAGCGTCTGCTCGAGCAGCGGCGCACACGCCGCGTAGAAGTCGGCGACCGCGACCGTAACCTCCGTCGGCGCGCCACCCGCCTCGCCGTCCAGCTCGACGACGATCCGTCGCGAGTGCGGCGACAGCCCCTCCTTCGCCTCGCGGCAGCGATCGCACAGCCGCGTCCACGCGGCCGCGCTCAGTGCCTCCGCGTCACGCCCCGCCGCCCGGAGCACCAGGCGCGCCAGCGCCTCGTCGAAGTCGTCGCCGCCGAGGCGGTTCATGCCCGCGGTCGCGACCACCTCGTGGTGCCGCCCCGAGGCGCGGATGAGCGACGCGTCGAAGGTGCCGCCGCCGAGATCGTAGACGACGATGGCGTCGCGCCGCGAGGTCAGCGTGTTGCGGTAGCGGTGCGTGTACTCGAAGCCCGCCGCCGATGGCTCGTTGAGCATGGCCAGCACCTCGAAGCCGGCGCGACGGAACGCCTCCATGGTGAGGAAGCGCTGCGTGCCGTGCGCGTTCGCGGGCGCGGCGATGACCGCCTCGAGCCGCGCGCCGCCCGCCGCGCGCGCGAGGTTCGAGCGCTCCACGATGGCCTCGCGCAGCGCCACCAGGTAGCGCGTGCACAGCTCGAGCGCCCGCTCGCGCTCGCCGTTCACGGCGCTGCCGGCGAGCAGCCGCTTGAACGAGCGGTACAGCGTCCACGACGGATCCGCCGCGGCCACGCGCGCCGCCTCGAAGCCGAAGCGCCACTCGCCGCCGCGCTGCGCCGCCACCGAAGGGAACCACTCGCAGGTATCGCCCGCCGCGTCGAGGAACGACACCAGCGGGTAGTTGCCGCGGTCGCCATAGGCCACCACGGTGCGCGTCGTGCCGAAATCGATGCCGAGCCGCATGCGCCGCCTCTGACGCGAGATGATAGCCGATTCACAGGGCGCGCCGGATACGCCACGGCCGCGCCATGTTAAAACCCCGGCCGATGGCGAAAACCCCGTACCGCACCGCACCCGATCCGCACGAGAAGGGCTGGCCCGGCGGCATCCCTTACATCATCGGCAACGAGGTCGCGGAGCGCTTCAGCTTCTACG
>JBKJOI010000783.1:0-2563 GCA_046595695.1 Haliangiales bacterium
CTCAAGGAGTGGGGCGAGATCGGCCTGGCCACCGCGTCGTTCGGCTACGGCCTCACGGTGACGCCGCTGCAGATCGCCGCGGCGCTCGCCGCGATCGCGCGCGGCGGCGAGTGGCTCGAGCCGCGCATCGTGCGCGAGATCCGCACCCCCGGCGGCGTGGTGGTGCCCGGCACCGAGCGCACCTCGCACCGCGCGCTCTCCGCCGAGGCGGCGGCGGCGATGATGACCATGCTCGAGACGGTCATGGACGAAGGCGGCACCGGCGAGAAGCTGCGCGTGCCCGGCTTCCGCGTCGCCGGCAAGACCGGCACCGCGCACAAGGTCGACCCGGCGACTCGCAAGTACTCGGCCAAGACGTACCTGTCGTCGTTCGTGGGCGTCGCGCCGGCGCAGGCGCCGCGCCTGGTGATCGTGGTGATGCTCGACGAGCCGAGCGGCGCCAAGTACTACGGCGGCGCGGTCGCCGGCCCGGTGTTCGCGCGCGTCGCCAGCGAGGCGCTCAAGTACCTGGGCGTGCCCGCGACCGAGCCGATCGAGGAGCCGAAGCGCGGCAAGCCGAGCGCGGCTTCAGCGCCGGTCGCCGCCGCGGTCACGGCCACGGCCGAGCTTCCCCCGCTCGAATCGGAGGTCGAGGAGGGCGACGATCTGCCGCCCGCGGGACCGGGCGAAGCCATCGTGGTCATTCCCGATTTCACCGGCATGAGCGTCGCGCAGGCGGTCTCCACGGCGCGCGCCGCGGGCGTCACCATCGAGATCGAGGGCTCGGGCAAGGCGCTGCGCCAGTTCCCCCCCGCGGGCCGCGCGATGAAATCGATTCGCTGTCGGATTACGTTTGATCCAGGGTAGAAACACACGCCATGCACCTCTCCGAGCTGATCCTCGACCTTCCAGCCGCTCGCGTCGTGGGCGACGCGGCGACGGAAGTGCGCGCGGTCAGGGACGATTCGCGTGCGGTCGAGACGGGTGACGTCTTCGTCGCGGTGCGCGGCCTGACCGTGGACGGGCACGACTTCGTGCCCGGGGTCGTCGCGAAGGGCGCCGCTGCCGTCGTGGTCGAGCGCGAGAACGCCGCGGCCGCCGCGGCCGGCGTCGCGCAGGTGATCGTGCCTCACGGCGGCAAGGCGCTCGGCTGGCTGGCGCAGCGCGCGGCCGGCACACCCGCCGCGAAGCTGGCCATGGTCGGCATCACCGGCACGAACGGCAAGACCACCACGTCGTTCCTCATGGAGTCGATCTTCGCCGCCGCGGGCGCGCCCGCCGGTGTGATCGGCACGGTCAACTACCGCTACCCGGGACACGTGGTCGACGCATCGTTCACCACACCGACGGCGCTGCAGCTCGCCGGCCTGCTCGCCGAGATGCACGGCGCCGGCTGCACGCACGCGGTCATGGAGACGACCTCCTCGGCGCTGCACCTGGATCGCCTGGAAGGCATCGGCTTCCAGGTCGGAGCGTTCACGAACCTGACGCAGGACCACCTCGACGTGCACGGCACCATGGACGCGTACTTCGAGGCCAAGGCGCTGCTGTTCTCCGAGCGCATCGTCGCCGGCGGCGCCGCGGTCGCGATGATCGACGACGACGAGCACATCGGCCAGCGGCTGCTGGCGCGCGCCCCGGTCAGCGTGCGCAAGCTGCGCGTGAGCATCCGGCCCGAGCGCGCCGCGGCCGGTGCCGCGACCGGCGCTGTCGCCGGCGCCGCCGAGATCGCGGTCGTGGCGTACGAGTCCTCGATCACCGGCATCCGCGCCACGATCCGCACGCCCCGCGGCGAGCTCGAGCTGCGCTCCGCCGCGCTGCTCGGCGAGTTCAACGTCTCGAACCTGGCGCTGGCCGTGGGCATCTCCGAGGCGCTGGGGCTGTCGCACGCCGCGATCGCCGAGGGTATCGCGCGCCTGCCCGGCGTGCCCGGACGCGTCGAGCGCGTGCCCAACCCGCGCGGACTCGACGTCTTCGTCGACTACGCGCACACGCCCGACGCGCTCGAACGGGTGATCGCGGCGCTGCGGCCGCTCACGCGCGGGCGGCTCGTCTGCGTGTTCGGCTGCGGCGGCGATCGCGATCCGGGCAAGCGCGCCAAGATGGGCCGCATCGCCGCGGATGGCGCGGATCTGGCCGTGGTCACCTCCGACAACCCGCGCACCGAGGACCCGCAGAAGATCGTCGACATGGTGCTCGAGGGCGTACGCGCCGGTGCGGCCCGCGAGACGCCCATCGTGGAGGTCGATCGCCGCCGCGCCATCGTCGCCGCGGTGCGCGCCGCCCGCCCCGGCCAGGACGTCGTGCTCATCGCCGGCAAGGGCCACGAGGACTACCAGATCCTCGGCAAGACCAAGATCCACTTCGACGACCGCGAGGAAGCGGCCACCGCGATCGCCGCGCTGGAGCACGCGTCATGAGCCGGGCGCGCCACCCGAGCCACCCGAACGAGGCCCGCCCGTGAGTGACGCCGACATCCAGATCGGCGTCGACGAGCTCTGCGAGGCCTCGGGCGGCGCGGTCACCACGCGTGGCCCGCTCGCCTTCCGCGGCGTCAGCATCGACACCCGCGCCGTGAAGCGCG
>JBKJOI010000948.1:0-4589 GCA_046595695.1 Haliangiales bacterium
GGGCGACGTCACCGCGCTCGTGCTGCCCGCCAGCCTCGAGCGCCTGGTCGTCGCGCTGCGCAACGCCGCGGAGCACCTGCACCTGCGCCGCGAGGCCGCCGCCGGCGAGCTGCTCACCGAGCGCTATCGCCACGAGCTCGACGAGCTGAACGCGATCGGGCGCGCGCTCTCGTCGCAGCGCGACCTCGACAAGCTGCTCGCGCTCATCCTCGAGAAGTGTCGCTCGGTCACCGGCGCCGACGCCGGCTCGGTCTACGTCGTCGAGGGCACCGACGACCACATCTCCAGGCGCACGCTGCGCTTCAAGGTATCGCAGAACGAGAGCATCAAGCTCGACTTCGCCGAGTTCACCCTGCCGGTCTCGGAGAAGTCGATCGTCGGGCGCTGTGTGCTCTCGCGCGAGGTCATCAACATTCCCGACATGTACAAGCTCGACGACCCGGGCACGGGCAACAACCCCTGGGGCTTCAAGCACAACCGCGAGTTCGACGCGCGCAACCGCTACCAGACGCGCTCCATGCTCACGGTGCCCATGATCGACGCGGGCGACCAGGTGATCGGGGTCATCCAGCTCATCAACAAGAAGCGCCGCCCCGAGGCGCTGCTCACCTCGGCCGAGGAGTTCGACCGCCAGGTCGTGCCCTTCGACACGCGCTCCTCCGACCTGGGCTCCACCCTGGCCTCGCAGGCGGGCATCTCGCTCGAGAACGCGATGCTCTACGACGACATCCGCCAGCTCTTCGAGGGCTTCGTGCGCGCGTCGGTGACCGCGATCGAGCAGCGCGACCCGACCACGAGCGGCCACTCGCAGCGGGTCGCCGATCTGACCGTGGGCCTGGCCAAGGTCACCGACCGCATCGACCACGGGCTGTTCGCCGACTACACGCTCGGCGACGGCGACCTCAAGCAGATCGAGTACGCGGCGCTCCTGCACGACTTCGGCAAGGTCGGCGTGCGCGAGAACGTGCTGGTCAAGGCCAAGAAGCTCTACGAGGGCGACCGCGAGCTGATCCTGGCCCGCTTCGACTTCATCCGGAAATCACTCGAGGCCGAGTTCTCGCAGAAGAAGGTGCGCTTCCTGCTCGAGTCGTCGCGCGAGGACGCGCTCGCGCGCCTCGACTTCGTCGACGCCGAGTACGCGGCACGGCTGAACGAGATCGACGACTACGTCGCCTTCATCCTCAAGTCGAACGAGCCGACCGTGCTCGAGCAGGGCGGCTTCGAGCGCCTCGCCGACATCGCGCGCCGCACCTACCGCGACGCGCGCGGCGAGGACCAGCAGTACCTGCGCGCCGCCGAGGTCGAGACCCTGCAGATCCTGCGCGGCTCGCTCACGATGAAGGAGCGCATCGAGATCGAGAGCCACGTCAGCCACACCTACAACTTCCTCAAGACCATCCCGTGGGGGCGCCACTTCAAGGATATCCCCGAGATCGCCGGCGCGCACCACGAGAAGCTCGACGGCACCGGCTACCCGCGCCGCCTGCTCGGCGACGCCATCCCGGTGCCCGCGCGCATGATGGCGATCTCCGACATCTTCGACGCGCTGACCGCCTCGGACCGGCCGTACAAGCGCGCGGTGCCGATGGAGAAGGCGCTCGACATCATCGGCAGCGAGGTCAAGCAGGGCAAGCTGGACGTCGAGCTCTACCGCATCTTCGTCGAGGCGAAGGTGTTCCAGATCGTCATCCCGCCGCGGTAGGGTTCGCACCAGGTGCCCGTCGAGCTCACCATCCGTCCCAGCGCGCGCGGCACGCTCACGCCGGTCGAGCGCGCCCGCCTGCGCCGGCGCGCCGCGCGCATGGTCGCCGCCGCCGCGCTCGCCGACGAGACCCTGGGCAAGCCGGCGCGCGTGCAGGTGGGCCTGACGCTCACCGACGACGCGGAGATCCACGAGCTCAACCGCGACTTCCGCAAGAAGAACAAGCCCACCGACGTGCTCGCCTTCGCGATGCGCGAGGGCGAGGGCGGCGGGCTGCACCCCGGCGAGCTCGGCGACGTGGTGATCTCGGTCGAGACCGCGCGCCGTCAGGCCCGGCGCGGCCTCTACCGCGAGATCGAGTTCCTCTGGTCGCACGGCCTGTGCCACTTGCTCGGCTACGATCACAACGACGACGCCGAGGAAGCCGAGATGAACGCGCGCATGAAGGCGCTGCGCAGCGAGGCCGCCCGCGGCGGCGTCGTTCGCGCGGCGTGAGCGGACTGCCCGCGCACAGCGTGCACAGGTCACGTTCTGGCGCGCCCTGGACCGGTCGGCCGCTGCGATGGGACGAATCGTGGTAAGTGCGCCGCATCATGGGCCCTAGGTTTTTCTTGCGATCGGTCCGTCCAGGAGGCGGTCGTCGTTCGTTCTCGATCCGAGGGGAACGCACGTGGACGCCGAACGATGGCCGTGGACCTTGATGGAGCCGGAGCCGAGACGGGCGGCCGCCGAGCGCCGGACCCTCGCCGACGAGTGGCTGGTCGCGTTCCACGCCGGTGATCGCAAGGTCCTCGAGCAGTGCTACCGCGACCACTACGGCCTGGTCGACGCCCGCGTCGGGCGCGTCCTGCACGGGGCCGACCGCGAGACCGTGGTGCACGAAATCTTCTTCCGCCTGCTCACCCAGGCCGATACGCGCGCGGGATTTCGCGGCGGGTCATTCACGTCGTGGCTGTCGGTGGTGTCGAGCCACGCCGCGATCGATCATGCGCGCCGCGCCGGCCGCGAGCGGCCGCTTGCCGACTACGACGCGGACGGCGACGCGACGCGCCAGGATCCGGAGGGCGAGTTGGTCGCGAAGATGATGCTGGACCGCTTTCGCCAGTCCATGCCGCCCGACTGGCGGCCGATCTTCGAGGCCCGCTTCGTGCACCAGCTCACGCAGCGCCAGGCCGCCGAGCAGCTCGGCATCCACCGCACCACGCTCGCGTACCGCGAGCTCCGCATCCGACGCCTGCTCCGCCAGCTGACCTCCCAGGAGCTCCCATGAGTAACCCGGCACGTTGCGCCTCCAGCCGCCTGGTCGAACGTCACTTCACCGGGCGCATCCATCCCGCCGACGAGCGGCTGCTGCGCGAGCATCTGCCCAGCTGTGCAGGCTGCCGGCGTCTCTACGAGCGTCACCTGGTGCTGGCCCGGCTCGACCCGACCGCGCCCAGCGCCGAGGAGCGCCTGGCGCGCGGGCTCGGCGTGCGGCGCGCGCCGCGCGCGTGGCTGCCGTTCGCGGGGCTGGCGACCGCCGCGGTCGCGGTGATGATCTTCATGGTCGTCCAGCCCGGTGCCGACAGCCTCGGCGGCTACGCGGCGCGCGGCCACGGCGCCGACGTCGGATCCAACGCCGCGCAGCTCCAGGTGTTCCGCCTGCGCGCGGGCGGCCCGGCCGAGCCCGTCGCCGGGTTCGTGCACGCGAGCGACGAGCTCGCCTTCGCCTACGCCAACCCGGGCGGCCAGGGCTACCTCATGGTGTTCGCGGTCGACGACACCGGCGCGATCTACTGGTACGTGCCGGCCTGGACCGAGCCGTCGTCGAATCCTCGCAGCCTCGCCATCGCGCCGGGCGCCGGGCTGCACGAGGTCGGCGAGGCGGTCACTCACCAGCTGGGCGGGCGCCGCGTCACCGTCCACGCGCTGTTCACCGGGACCGCGCTCGGCGCGCAGGAGGTCGAGCGGCTGCTGGCTCGGGCGCCCGGGGGGCTGTCCCTGCTGGGGCGACCGCATCTCGAGCTCGAGCTGGAGGTGCGACCGTGACGGGCGTACGCGCGTACCTGCTGGGCGGGCTGCTCGCCGCGGGGCTGCTCCTGAGCAGCGCGCCGATGCGCCGCGCCGAGGCCGGCGGCCGGGCCACGCCGGCTGGCGATCCGCCCGCCGCCTTCGTGCTCGTCGTCGGCGTGAACGCGTCGCCCAGGGCCGATCTGCCCGTCTTGCGCTACGCCGATGACGACGCGGCGCGCTACTTCGACCTCTTCCGCGCCCTGGGCGCCAAGACTTACCTGCTGGCCTCGCTCGACGACAACACGCGCCGGCTGCACCCACAGGCGGCCGCCGAGGCGCGTTCGGCCAGCGCGAGAGAGATCGCGGCCACGGTGACCGCGATCGCGGCCGACGTCGCGCAGGCGCGCCGGCGCGGTCTGGCGACCGCCTTCTACGTCGTCTATGCCGGCCACGGCGACGTCGGCAAGGACGGCGCCGCGTTCCTCGCGCTCGAGGGCGCGCGCCTGAGCGGCGACCAGCTGCTCGATGAGATCGTCGCGCCGGTGGGCGCCGACGTCAGTCACGTGATCGTCGACGCGTGCCACTCGTCCCTGCTCATCATCGGACGCGGCGCGGGCGGCAGCGCGCGCTCGGTGCGCGGCTTCCTGCCCAGGCCGGGCGCGCGCGCCGGGCGCGTCGGCTTCCTGCTCTCGACCTCGACCGGGCGCGAGGCCCACGAGTGGGAGGGCGTACAGGCGGGCGTGTTCAGCCACGAGGTGCGCTCCGGGCTGTACGGCGCCGCCGACGCCAGCGGCGACGGCACCGTCTCCTACCAGGAGATCGCCGCGTTCGTGGCGCGCGCGAACGAGGGCATCCCCAACGAGCGCGTACACGTCGGGACGGAAGCGCTCGTTGG
>JBKJOI010001011.1:0-5575 GCA_046595695.1 Haliangiales bacterium
GATGGGAACGCCTCGCAACGCCGACCGGATGACCGCCGAGGCCGCCTCCTCGCGCGCGCCGATCCACACGAACACGGCGATCAGAAAGAGCATCGGGTTCCACAGCAAGCCGCCCACGGCCAGCAGCACCGCCATGCCTTGCCCGATGCGCGCGGCGAGCGCCGTGGCCCGCGCAGCTTCCATGCGCATGGCCAGGACCGCGCGTAGCACGCGCCCGCCATCCATCGGAAAGGCCGGGAGCAGGTTGAACAGCGCCAGCGAGACGTTGATCCACAGCAACTTGGCCAGGAAGGGTCCACCCACGACGTCCAGCGGCTCGGGAACGACGGCCCACCGCAACACCGCGAGCACACCGAAGATCACGAGCGCGAGGACCACGTTGACCGCTGGCCCTGCCAGCGCGACGAGCAACGCCTGCGAGGGCTGCTCGGGCATCCGGTCCAGCCGCGCCACACCGCCGATCGGCAACAGGATGATGTCGCGCGTGCGAATCCCGAAGCGGCGCGCGGCCAGGGCGTGACCGAGCTCATGGAGCACGACGAAGACGAAGACGAAGAGCACGAACCCGAGGCCGCTCGCGAGCGTGGCCAGGTCGTGACCCTGGACGAGATGACTCACCACCAGCCAGGCGAGCAAGAGCACGAACGTGGCGTGGACATGGACGTCGATGCCGGCGAGCCTCACCAGCCTCCATGACCAGGCCATGGGCCGAGCGGCGACAGGCGACGGTGCCTGTCCGGCCGGGCTCACCCGCAGGTGCCAGGGTACGCCGTGCGAGTCGGTCGACGAGTTCCTCGGTCTGTTGGTGGCCACGCACCGTGCGATTGCAGGCGTCGTGCCGAGGCTTCGAGGCCACGGCGACGGGAACGGGAACGGGCCGAGCCCCACGGGTGGCATGGCTGTCGGGATTGCAGAGGCGGGCGCTGCGCAGACCCGCACTTTCTGCGGGCACCGCCGCGCCGTCCCGCGATCTCTGCGCGGTCTTTCGCCGCTCCGATGGAAACGCCCGCCGCGTGGACTCGGCCAAGGTCGAGGGCAACCCCTGGGACGCCATCGTGAAGCTCGGACGTGACCGCGGCGCCGACCTCATCGTCATGGGCACGCACGGAGCACTGGCTTGCGTCACGCACTGCTCGGCTCGGTCGCCGAGCGGGTCGTCCGCCACGCGCCCTGCCCCGTCCTGGTCGTCAGGCGGGCTCAACCGGCCACCGAGGGCTGATGCTCGTCAGCCCTGCTTGCGGGGCAAGTGCTCGATCACGCGCGCCAGGGCGTCGGGGGTGACCGAGATGCTGTCGAGCCCGGCCTCGGCGAGGAAGACTGCGAATTCGGGGTGATCGCTGGGCGCCTGCCCGCACAGGCCCACCTTGCGCCCGGCGGCGTGAGCGGCATGCGTGACCATCGTGATGAGCTTCTTCACGCCCGGATCCTGCTCGTTGAACAGATGGGCGAGGATCTCCGAGTCGCGATCTACGCCCAGGGTGAGCTGGGTGAGGTCGTTCGAGCCGATGGAGAAGCCGTCGAACAGCTCGGCGAACTCACTGGCCAAGATCACGTTGTTGGGAATCTCGCACATCACATAGACCTCGAAGTCCTCCTGGCCACGGTGCAGGCCGTGCCCCGCCATCTCGCCGAACACGCGCCGCGCCTCCTCGAGCGTGCGGCAGAACGGGATCATGACCTTCACGTTGCGGAGGCCCATGACCTCGCGCACGCGCCGGATGGCCTGGCACTCGAGCCCGAACGCCTCGCGGTAGCGGTCGTCGTAGTAGCGCGAGGCGCCGCGGAAGCCGATCATCGGGTTGGCCTCGACGGGTTCGAACCCGGCGCCTCCGAGCAGCCCGGCGTACTCGTTGGTCTTGAAGTCGGAGAAGCGGACGATGACCGGACGCGGGTAGAACGCAGCAGCGATCTGCGCCACGCCCGAGGCCAGGCGCTCGACGAAGAACTCAACCGGCGTCGACCAGGCCGCGGTGCGCGCGCGGATTTCGCCGCGTACGCTGGCGTCCTCGACCCGTTCGGGGTGGAGCAACGCCATGGGATGGATGCCGATCCAGCTGGACACGATGAACTCGATGCGCGCGAGGCCCACGCCTGCGCTGGGCAGCTGGCCGAGCCGGAAGGCGTTCTCGGGGTTGCCTACGATGAGCATCACCGGCAGCGAGGGCGCCGGCAGGGAGCGCGGATCGATCTCCTCGTGGGTGTACTCCACGCGGCCGGCGTAGACGCGACCCTCATCGCCGTCGGCGCAGGAGACCGTGACCTCCTGTCCGTTCTCGAGAACGTGGGTGGCGTTGCCGGTGCCGACCACGCACGGGATGCCCAGCTCGCGCGCGACGATGGCGGCGTGGCACGTGCGGCCGCCCTGGTCGGTGACCACCGCGGCCACGCGCTTGAGCACCGGCATCCAGTCGGGATCGGTCATCGGCGACACCAGCACCTCGCCGTCCTGCACCGCGCCCAGGTCCGCCGCCGACGCGACCACACGGACGCGGCCGGTGCCCACCCTCGATCCGACACTCTTGCCACGCACCAGCACATCGCCCTTGCCGCGCACGCGGTAGAAGTCGAGCACGGGCGTCTGGGCCTGCGAGTGCACCGTCTCGGGCCTCGCCTGCAGAATGTACAGTGCGCCGGTGCGCCCATCCTTGCCCCACTCGATGTCCATCGGCGTCGGACGGCCGGCCTGCCGAGAGTAGTGCTCCTCGATCTCGACCGCCCAGCGCGCGAGCGTGAGCGCTTCATCGTCATCGATCACCAGGGCTTGTCGCTGCGCCGCTCGAACGCGGACCTCGGCCACCGACTTGGTACCGCCCTGGGCGTAGATCAGCTTCACCGTCTTGTCGCCGCGCTCGCGCTTGACGATGGACCGGAAGCCGAGCGCGAGCGTGGGCTTGTGCACCCAGATCTCGTCGGGGATGACGCGTCCCTGCACGACCGTCTCGCCCAGGCCCCACGCGCCGGTGATCACCACGACGTCGCGGAATCCGCTCTCGGTGTCGAGGGTGAAGATGACCCCGGCGCAGGCCAGATCGCTGCGCACCATCTTCTGCACACCCACCGACAGCGCGACGTCGCGGTGGCGAAAGCCGCGCTCGCTGCGGTAGACGATCGCGCGATCCGTGAACAGCGACGCCATGCAGTCGCGCACCGCGACCAGCAGCGAGGCCCGGCCGCGCACGTTCAGGTAGGTCTCCTGCTGGCCGGCGAACGATGCGCTGGGAAGATCCTCGGCGGTGGCGCTGGATCGGACCGCGACGTCGGTCTCCGCATCCCCCGACTGGCGGCATAGCTCCTCGTACGCGACGAGCAGCTGGGCCGCGACCGGTCCTGGCAGGGGCGCGGCGCGGATGCGTTCGCGGATGCCACGTCCGACTCGGGCGAGCGCGGCGACATCGCGCACGTCCAGTCGATCGAGCGCGGCGTAGATCTCTTCGGCGAGTTTGCTGCCCGCGAGATGCGCGCGGAAGGCCTCGGCAGTCAAGGCGAAGCCGTCGGGGACGCGGACGCCGGTAGGCGTCAAGTGACGCAGCATCTCGCCGAGCGAGGCGTTCTTGCCTCCCACCTGCGCGATCATCGACAGGTCGACATCGCGCAGCGGGATCACGTACGCGGCCGTCACGACCGCACCGCCGTCCTGACCGTCGACAACGGCAGGTCAGGCGTCTCGCGCGTCGGCGCTGCTCGCAGCTCGTTGACGAAGCGCGCTACCGCGCTGGCGTGCTGGCGATGGATCAGCTGCCCCTGGGTCACGGCGATCGTGGCCCGCGGCGACTGGCCGGCCAGCTTCTCCATCTGCTGGAGCGCCTGCTCGCTGCCGCTGCCGCCGTAGGTCACGAAGAATGCCACGCGGCGCAGATCGCGTGCATGCTGGGCCAGATAGGTGCGCACCGGGACAGAGACGCTCTTGCCCCAGACCGGCGAGCCGACCACGACCAGTTCGTAGTCGCGAGGATTCCTGCGAAAGGGCACCAGCCGTGTGTGCCGTTGCCCCACCGCTTCGAAGCCGGAGCGCAGGAACCCCACGAGCCCCGAGCGGTTGCGCACGTCGACGATGGGATCGAGGTCCCAGCCGGTCGCCTCGACGATCGCGTCGGCGAGCCTGCGGGTGTTGCCGGTGCGCGAATAGCAGACGACGAGTACCTTCGACATGATCCGTCCCTCCATCGGCCTCTCGCGGCTGCAATCCACGCGCCGGTCGCGCGAGGGCTGGTTCCGGCGAGGGCAGCGCATGCATCCGCGCAATCCGTGCAGCCGTAGATGGTGTCGACGCAGCATTTTCGGGCGACCGCTCGCGGTCCTCTCGCTGTGTGACAAGACCTGCGTCGTTGCCGACGCGCACGATCTGCGCGTGCTCTGGCGCATCGGCGCAAGGCCGTCGCACTCCCGAGGCGGCACATGCGGCAGCCACGAACGCCCAACCGACGCTGCCACGGCACGACGCGGCGGTGCACGTCGATGGAACGACTCTTGCTGGTCAGCACAGCATTCCGCGACACGACGTCGCGGACGCAATGAGGAGATCGATCATGCCCAACATCGTGGTGCGTCGTGGCAATGCCGGACAGCAGCTGCAGTCACCGAGCGAGTGGAATCCATTCCGCGTGATGCGCGACGTGATGCACTGGGATCCCTTCGGCGAGATGGCACCGCTCGCGCAAGGTCCGGCCGTCACCGCCACCTTCCTCCCCGACTTCGAGGTCAAGGAGACCAAGGACGCCTACGAGTTCACCGCCGACGTCCCTGGAATCAAGGACAAGGATATCGAGATCACATCGACCGGCAACCGGCTCACCGTCAGCGGCAAGCGCGACGCCGAGAAGCAGGAGAACAGCGAGACCTACTTCCTTTACGAGCGCTCCTACGGATCGTTCACGCGCTCGTTCACCCTGCCCGACGACATCGACATCGAGCACATCAAGGCGGAGCTGCAGGACGGCGTGCTCGCGATCGCCGTGCCGAAGAAGCCCGAGGCTCTGCCCAGGAAGATCACCGTGCAGGTGAGTGCGAAGGCGAAGTCCTGAGCCAAGGAGCCACCCTGCGCCTGCAAGACACCATCACCCCGGCCGGGCGCGGCGTCCCCCTCAGCTGGTTGCCGAGGACGCCTGGCAGCTGATGCACGCCGCGCGCGTACGACACCTGGACGTCATCGGCGGCCTGCCCGTCGTGGACGGCAAGAAAGTCGTGGGCATCGTGACCACGACCGACCTGCTCGATCTCGTCGGCCGCGGCACCGAGCGTCCCATCGCCACCAGCAAGCCCTGGGTGCTCAAGGACCGCGGCCCGCGCCAGCGCGCGGCTGCGAAGGCCGCCGGCAACCGCAATCGCGCCCGGTCTCGTCGCCGCGCCCCTGACACCTACCTGGGTGGAATGGCCGATTCGCTCCAGGAGCAAGAGCCGCCAACAGCGTTCGACCGGGGCATTTCTCGCTTCACGATGGCGAGGCCATCGAGGCCGACCAGCTCGAATGGGAAGTTTGCTGCTGGTCCGGGAGCGCGCTGCGCCGGAGTGTCGACTTGGACACACTCAGCACGCGCAGTCCGTCGCCGGTCCGCGACCACCGCTCAACCCAGTGCGG
>JBKJOI010000031.1:0-4307 GCA_046595695.1 Haliangiales bacterium
CCGTGCCCGTGCTCGTGCTCGTGCTCGTGCTCGTGCTCGTGCTCGTGCTCGTGCTCGTGCTCGTGCTCGTGCTCGTGCTCGTGCTCGTGCTCGACGCGGATCACTTTTTCAGCGGCACATCTTCGTCAGCATCTCGACCATTCTTACGACGAGCTGCTTGCCACGAACGAGCTCGACGTCGGGGATGGTGTGGAGTAGCCGAACGACGTCGAGAATCGCACCGCATTCCATCGCCTCACCGCGTGCGATCGTGTAGCAATGCGCTCGATCTGCGACGCTGGTCTTGCCGGCTCCCTCTCCGATATTGAGCGGGATTGACATCGCGGCACGACGCCACTGGTCGGCCAATGCAGAATGGCCGCGAGGCAGTACTGCGAGCCACTTGAACACGCACGAGAGGTGTTCGATCGCGCACTGGTAAACGTCGAGCTTCTCGTAATCGAGCATGCCGAGGCTCGGCCCCTGACAGAACGGTTGCGTGCGATTTATCGAGCACGAGCACGAGCACGAGCACGAGCACGAGCACGAGCACGAGGCCACGAGCACGAGTACGAGTACGAGTACGAGTACGAGTACGAGTCGATGAGCCTAGATTCGTAGCCAGAGCAGCGCGCATCCGATGGCGACGACGGCGACGTAATTCCGCAGAGTCTTCTCGTACCGGGTCGCGAAACGGCGCGCCTGCTTGAGCAGGCTGAACGTGCATTCGACCTCGGCGCGCGCCTTGTAGAGGTCTTTGTCGTACGGCGGCGGATTGATCCACGACGACGACGACGGGATTACCGGGTCGCAATTGATCGCGGCGAGGACCGCGCGAAAGTCGTGGGTGCTGTAGGCCTTGTCGGCGAGAAGCCGGCGTGGCTGCGTGCGCTGCACCAACGCAGGCGCGGGTACGATGTCGTGACGCTGGCCTTGCGTGACCTCGAACGTGAGCGGTAGCCCCAGCGCGTCGACGATCAGGTGAACCTTGGTGGTGGCCCCGCCCCGAGATCGGCCGATGCCGTGAACTGCAGGCCCCCCTTTCCACCAGCAGCGTGCTGATGGGCGCGGTTCGTGGTGCTGTCGATGCTCTGCCACTCACCGTCGATGTCGGTGGCGAGCGCGGCGAACAGAGCGGCCCAGCGCCCGGTCTTCGACCAGCGGTCGAAGCGGTTGAACACCGTCTTCCAGGGGCCGAACTCGTCGGGCAAGTCGCGCCACGGCACGCCAGTGCGACGCCACCATACGACCGCCTCGAAGAAGCGTCTGTCGTCGTTGCCTGGGCGCCCGCGTCGAGACTGCGAGGCCAAGATCGCCTGCACCCGAGACCACTGCCTGTCGTTGATCCAGGACCGTGTCGCCATGCACGCCGTTTGATCACGGCCCCGATCCAGCCGCGACTTTTCGGCGTCGACGCAGCGCAACCGATCGAAAGTCCTGGCGCCGCGCGTCGCAGGTTCAGGGACAGGCCCTAGCTCGCCACCGCCCCTCTTGTCTCCTTTCGGCGAGAGCACGAGCTACTACAGCCGCGAGCGCATCGAAGTCACTCGACAGCCGAACTTGAATGCCGGGAAACACCCGCCAGGGATCACCCATGTCGCACTCGTGCGCAAGGACGCGAGCGGACTCCTGCACGCGAAGGAACAGGGGGCCGGACCGCGCGGATGATCGCGGCGTTGATCTGCAACGGAGAATGCCTCCCTCGCTGACCCGTGCTCAGAGCCAAAGCGCTTGAGCAGCGCTCGTGCGAAGTACCTCCGGAAGCGACGCAATTGACGTGCGCGCGTAGGCCTTCGCGGCATCGTCGAACGAGCCCTCGCGAGTGGTGACGCGGTTGCCGAGTGCTTCGACGACCGCCGGCGGCAGCGTCCCCGGATCTTCACGGCACACGACCGCGAAGAACTGCGCGTTGGACCACGCAGTGGATGTTCCCTGCACCGCCCGTCGCTTCTCCTCGGTCATTGCGAGGAACGCATGCGCCTCGTCGCGAGCAATCTCCGGATGCGCGCGCAACGCGTCCTCGATATCACTCCAGACGATCGACTTGAGATGCACTGCCGCGCGCGCGCGCTCGGCAAGTTTGGCGAACAGGGTGCCGAGCACATTGCGATTGCCGAACGCGAAGCCGGGTTCGAGGAAGCGTGAGCGGCACTCGTCGTCGAACGCAGGGGTCGGAAACCGCGGCGAACGCCACAACGTCTCGGGCGCGCTCCCGCCGTAGCTTCGATCGTAGGCGAAGGCTTTCAACCACTCGTGGGTGATGGCACGCGCGATCTCGAGATCCGCATCGGGCACCGACGGCAGTGCGACGATCCCGCGTCGCACCACGGCCCCCAACAGCCGTCGTCCATTCTCGTCGAGCGAACGCAATGCATGGAGCGCATGCGCATGGCGGAACACGCCCCGCGCCACCATCTCGGGCGTGGTGCGCGAATCGAGAAGCTCCACCTGGTCGCGATACGTCGGGGTCGACTCGTCCGACGCGAACGTCCCCGCCAACCAGGCGTCCCACGCTGCGGTCATCAGCTCGACGAGTTGCTGGTCCTCCAACCGTGAGAGTTGCTCGTGCTGATCGCTCGAGAGTCCAGCCGCGATCATGCGGAGTGCGTTGTGAGCATCGAGTTGCTCCGGAAGCGGCTCGCGACCGAAGGTCAGCTCCAACACATCGAGCCCGTCGTGCGCGTCGGGAATCAGCTCAAAGGCGATGCTCAACGACCTCTTGTCGGCACGCGCCGCGACGAGGCGCGAATAGCCACTCGAGAAGTCGGGGTCCTCGGCGAATTCGAGCTTCCCCTTCCTCAGTTCCCACGTTCCCTGCGCGCGAGTTTCGCCGTCGGTCCGGAGCGCCCAGCGACCGTCCGCGGCGGCGTCGAGCACGGCGCCCGCGAGGTCACTGCGTCGCGGATCCTCGCGTCCCTCTCCGTCCGGGTGCTCGCCGTTCGCTCTCGAAGCTTCGCTCTGGTACTGGCGGATTTCGTGGATGTTCCACGGCCCTTCGACCGCCTTCTTCGTCAATGCTGCCATCGAAATCTCCCGTCGGATGCGATCCGCTTGAAACAAGGCCCCTGGGTCAAGTCGAATCGAGCCACCTGCGCGGCAGCCTCGTCCGACCGGGTCGGGCGGTTCTACCGTCCACGCTCGCCCGTCCAAAAGACCGCATGAGTGTAGTGCTGTGTTCCCCTCGAAGCAAGACACTCGGCGGCAACGGGGAGTTGACGATCGCCGATCGCCAACTCTCGGCTCTCGCTCGATAGCAGCGGACGGGTCCTGCTCTCCCTCAAGCGTCCCTTGCGCGACGGCCGGACCGAGCTTGCGTTCGCTCCCGTCGAATCCGTCGTCGACACGCGCACGGAGAACCGCGCTGCGAAGCCGCGCGGTCGAGCAGCGCGCGCGAAGTCGCAGGGCCGCCCTGCGCTTGCGGAGACCGAGTCATGAGCCGCACGTTCGCCACCCTGAAGAGGTTGAAGCCATGGCGCGGCTGACGAGAGACGACATCATCGCGGGGTGGATCCGTCTCGGCGAGATGGCGGCGCAGGAGGGCCGCACGATCGATCTGCTTGTGATCGGCGGTGCGGTCATGGCCGTGCACTTCCGCGCACGCGAGGCGACCGCCGATGTCGATGCCGTGTTCGAGCCGCCCCAGGAGACCCGGCAGTGGGCGGAGCGGGTCGCTGAGGAGAAGGGTTGGCCGTCCGACTGGCTCAACGACGGGGCCAAGGGCTACCTCAACCAGAAGAGCGCCGGCCCGGTGCTCCACGAGAGTGTGGGCATTCGCGTCACAAGCGCTGCGATTCCACACCTGCTGGCGCTCAAGCTCATGGCCTGGCGCGACGACGTCGACTTCAACGACGCCAAGCGCCTACTCGAGGAGCTGCGCCGCTCCCCCGAGTCCGCTCCGTCGAGCCCCGAGGATCTCTGGGCGGTGGTCGAGCCCTACGTTGTTCCCGCCTACGCGCAGAAGGCGCGCTATGCTGTCGATGAACTCTGGGAGTTGGCACCGTGAGCACCACCGCCGAGAACATCGCGAACGCGATCCTGACCAACGACCCGTTGACCGCGCGGTCGCTCGTTCAAGATTGGCTCCGGTCGGCTCCCGTGTTCGCGAACGAGCCGCCGCCCGACACGGTCGATGTCCGCGCGCGCGCCGTGGCGGCGGCGATTGTCGAGTTGCTAGCCGACCGCGCCGGCCAGTCGGCCCCGAGTTGGACGGCTGCCGAGGGCCGACTCGCCTCGCCCCTGTTTCTCGTCGCCGCCGCCCAGCACAGTTCTAAGCTGCGCGCACGAGTCGAGCGCGAGAGCCCGGCGCCGCTCCGCAAGCGCAACATGTT
>JBKJOI010000061.1:0-10122 GCA_046595695.1 Haliangiales bacterium
CGTTGAGATCTTGCACGCCCTTCTCGATGCGTACGCCGCTCGACGCGCCCACCGGCACGACCGTGATCTGGTCGCCGTTGGCGTCGTTGCCGTCGGCGTCAGTAAGCTCGGGCGCGGTATCGTCGGAGTCGACCTCGGCCTGGTTGGCGACCTGGGTCGCGCCCGCCGCGATGCGCATCTGGAAGCTGATCTCTCGCGTCGCGTCGGGCGCGAGGTCCCCGGCCCGCACGTTCAGCTGGCCGCCCACGACCTCGCCGGCGTCGCCGTCGGCGATATCGGTGAGCGTGGCGCCGTCGAGCGCGAGGGAGCCGGGCACGAAGGTCGCGGTGGCGGGCAGCGCATCGCTGATCACGACGCTGCGCGCGGACGCGTCGCCGCTGTTCTGCACGAGGATCCTGAACTGCACCGCCTCGCCGACCTCGAATACGCCGTCGCCGTCGTCGTCGATCGGCGTGGCGTCGAAGCTCTTGGTCGTGGACGTGAGCAGCGCGCCGCCACCGACGATCACCTGGGTGGCGTCGCCCTGCACGGCCGTGGTCGGGTCGTCGGAGAGGAAGACGCGCCCGCCCTCGTCGGAGACCTGCGCCTGGTTGCTGATGATGGTCCCGACGAGCGCGGTCGGCACCACGCGCACGCGGAACGACGCGGTCGCGGTCGCGCCCGGCGCCAGCGGGCCGAGCGCCACACCTGGCGGCACCATCAGCGGCGAGGCCGGTCCGCTGCTCGCGTCGGGCACGGGCACGCCGTTCACGAGCGTCGAGCCGAGCACGTACTGCGTCTGCGTCGGCAGCGCGTCGAACAGCGTCGTCGTCGCCGAGACCACCGTGCCGCTGTTGCGGATCTCGATGGCGTAGACCAGCTCGTCGGCAGGCTGGACGACCCCGCCGTTCAGGTCGAGCACGGTCTTGTTGGTGTCCAGGACCGGGGCGATCGTCGCCTCGGTGACGACCTCGGTCGGGTCGTCGATCTCGGGGTCGCTGGGATCATCGGTGAGCGCGGGTGCAGGCGTCTCGGTCGAGGTGACCGTGCCCTGGTTGTCGATCACCAGCGCATCGGGCACGTCGAGGCGCACGCGCGCGGTGAAGCGCACCAGCACGAAGGTGCCCGGCTGCACCGTGGCGACGTTCCAGGTGACCACGCCGGCGCCAGCGTCGAACACGCCGCCATCGAGCGGCGTGATCTGATCCAGGTGGGCCACGTCGACCGGATCGTTGACGACCACGCCGGTGGCGGGCGCGTCGCCGGTGTTCAGCGCGCGCAGCTCGTAGGTCAGCACGGTCCCGGGCGTGACGGTGCCGCTGGCAAGCACGCCGAGCACGACCTTGGTCGACTCGGTGAGCACCGGCGCCGCGACGATCACGACGAGCGTCGGGTCGTCGGGCGCGGCGGTGCTCGGGTCATCCGAGACGAACGTGGTCGGGTCGCCCTCGAGGGTGAAGCTGGCCTGGTTGGCGATGACGGTGCCGCCGGGCAGCGGCGACCTGGCCGCGGCGCGGAAGCGCAGCACCACGGGCGCACCCGGCGCGGGCGCGAGCTGCGCGACGTTCCACGTGATCGTCTGCGTGCTCGCCTCGAACGCGCCGCCCTCGAACGCCTCGATGAAGTTGAGGTTCGTGTCGAGCACGTCGCGCACCACGAGGTCGGTCGCGATCGCGTCGCCCGCGTTGCTCAGCGTGATCGTGTACAGGAAGATGTCGCCGGGCGCGGCCACGCCGCCGTTCTCGTCGACGACCGTCTTGTCGGCCGTCACGAGCGCCGCGCTGGTCACCGTGACCAGCGTCGGATCGTCGGGTGCGGCGGTGGACGGGTCGTCGGTGAGCACCGGAATGGCGACGCCCTGGGCGGCGTCGACCTCGGCCTGGTTGATGATCACGGTGCCGTTCGCCAGCGGCGAGGCGATCGCGGCGGTGAACGTCAGCGTCACGGTCTGGCCGGGCGCGACGCTGGCCAGCGCGGGCGTGGTCGTGGCGTCCCAGCGGATCTCGCTGCCGGCGAAGACACCGCCCTGGGCGGGCGCGACGCCGGTGAGCGACGGGTCGATCGGATCGCGGACGACCACGTTCACCGCGTTGGCGTTGCCCTCGTTGGTGAAGGCGATGGTGTACGTGAGCGCATCGCCCGGCCGCGCCGGCGCACCGGAAGCGAAGGCGACGGTCTTGGTGGCGCCGGTCAGCAGCGCGGCCGACACGACCGTGACGCAGGTCGGGTCGTTCGCCGCCGCGGTCGCCGGATCGTCGGAGAGCACGGCGAGCGTGACCTCGTCGCTCGACGCGCGCGCCTGGTCGCAGACCGCCGTGCCGTCGGTGAGCGGTGCGTCGACCACCGCACTGACGACCAGCGTGACCGCGTTGGCGGCACCCGGGCACAGGCGCACCAGGGCCGGCGTGCCGGCGCTGGTCCAGGTGACCGTCTGCGTGCCCGCGTCGAACCCGCCGCCCTGCTGCGGCACCACGCTGCCCAGGTTCGCGTCGATCGGATCGACGATCAGGACGTCGTCCGCGCAGCTGTCGCCGGTGTTCTCGACGACGATGGTCCAGGTCACGGTGTCGCCGGGATCGACGACGCCGCCGTCGTTGTCGACGACGGTCTTGCGGACCACGAGGGTGGGCGACGCACCGACCACGACCACGGTCGGATCGTCGGGCGCCGCGGTCGCGGGATCGTCGGTGAGCTCGGGCACCGCGCAGCCGGTGCAGGTGAGCGTGCCCTGGTTGGCGATGATCGTGCCGTCGTCGAGCGGCGAGACCACGCTGGCGCTGAAGGTCAGGGTCGTCGCGCTCAGCGCCGACAGCGATGGGATGACCCAGGTGATCGTCCGCGTCCCGGCGTCGAACCCGCCGCCGTTGGCCGGCGCGACGTTGGTCAGGCTCACGCTCACCACGTCGGTGACCACGACGTTGTTGGCGGCCTCGCCGCCGTTGTTGATGACCTCGATGGAGTAGATGAGCAGGTCGCCGGGGCGGACGTCGCCGCCGTTCAGGTCGATCACGGTCTTCTCGCTGGCGGCGAGATCAGGCCGCGAGTCGACGGTGAAGCAGGCCTGCGCGGTGGTGAACGGGTCCGACTGCACGCTGTCGATGGTCGCGGCCTCGCAGATCACCGCGCCGTCGGGGATCGCGGGCGCGAGCTGGCCGGCGAAGCGCAGCAGCACGGGCGCCGCGCCGGGCGCGAGCGGCCCGGCCAGCGTCCAGGTGATGGTGCGCGTGAGCGTGTTGAAGACGCCGCCGTCGAGCGGCGTGACCGTGCCGAAGTTGAGGTTCGCGGGCACCGTGGTGACCACGGTGGTGGCCGGCGAGTTGCCGGTGTTGAGCACGCTGACCGTGTAGTCGAACACGTCGCCCGGCTGCGCCGCGCCGCCGTTCACGTCGACGACGCTGATCGTCGAGGTCGTGAAGAGCGCTGCCGACTCGACGGCGAAGCGCGTCGGATCGTCGACCGCCGCGGTGCCCGGATCGTCGGTGAGCACGGTGCCGGTGACCTGCGGCGAGGTGACGCGGCCCTGGTTCGAGATCACCGTGCCGTCGAGCAGCGAGGTCGGGAGGCTGGCGCGGAAGCGCACCGTGCGCACGTCGCCGGGCGCGACGAGGCCTAGGTTCCAGGTGATCTGGCCGGCGGCGAGCGTGCCGCCGTCGAGCGGTAGCACCGTCGTCAGGATCGGATCGACCGTGTCGCGGACAACGACCGCGGTCGCATCCGCCGACCCGGTGTTCGTGATCGTCAGCGTGTACTCGACGACGTCGCCCGGCTCGAAGGGCGCGCCGTTCAGATCCGCGACCGTCTTGATCGCGCCGCCCAGGTCGGCTGCGCTCACCACCACGACGCGCGTGGGATCGTTCACCGTCGCGGTCGCGGGATTGTCGGAGGGCTCGGCCGGTGGCGCCTCCACCGAGTCGATGAACGCCTGGTTGGAGACCACCGTGCCGTTCGCGAGCGGCGCGACGATCACCGCGGTGAACGAGACCGTCAGGGTCGCGCCCACGGCCAGGTTGGCCGCGTTCCAGGTGATCGTGCTGGTGCCCGCGTTGAACGTGCCGCCGCCGCTGGTCACGATCACGCCGGTCAGCTGCGGCGCCACGACGTCGGTGATCACGACGTTCGTCGCCGGCCGGTTGCCGGTGTTGGTGACCGCGAGCGTGTACGAGAGCGTATCGCCCGGGCGCGCCGGCGCGCCGTTCACGTCGGTGACCGTCTTGGTGAAGCCGGTGAGATCCGGGCGCGCGACCACGGTGAGCGGCGGCGAGACCAGCGTGCGGTTCTCCGACGGCCGCTCGAGCACGGTGATCGTGGCGCTGTTCTGGATCACCAGCCCGTCGGGCGCGTCGGCGCGCACGGTCAGCCGGAAGCGGAGGTTCACGGTCGTGCCCGCGCCGACCAGCAGGTTGTCGGTGGTGAACAGGCCGGTGCCATTGGTGCCCGCCGGCGGCGGTGCGAAGGTGGAGCCGACGATCGGCGTCAGCAGCGTGAAGCCCTCGACGCCCGGCGGCATCGAGTCGGTCAGGTCGATGGTCGCGGGCCGGTTGCCCGAGTTCACCAGCGCGACGTTGTAGGTGAGCGTGTCGCCCGGCTCGAGCAGCCCGCCGTCGTCGTCGACCACGGTCTTGCTCGAGCCCGACAGGATGGGCGCGTAGGTGAGCGTCAGGCAGGTCGGATCCTGGGCCGCGCCGGTAGCCGGATCGTTGGTCGGCAGGCTCGCGGGCAGGAAGGCCGCGCTCACCACGCCCTGGTTGCACACGGTGCGTCCGTGGATCGCGTCGGCGAGGACGCCGTCGGCGCCGAACTCGGCCTCCGAGTCGATCTGCACGGTGATGGTCACCGTGGCGCTGCCGCCGGACGGGATGCTGATGTTGGTGAAGCGCACCCGGCCGTTGCCGTTGGCACCGCCGGTGAACGTGCTCTCGTCGACCGCCGTGCCGCCCGGCGAGGTGAAGCCGAGCAGCTGCACGTTGGCGGGGATGTCGTCCTCGAAGATCACGCCGCTCGACGCGCTGTTGGGGTCGCCCGGGATCGTGATGGTGTACTGCACGACGTCGTCGGGGCCGGTGACGCCGCCGGTGAGATCGACGTCGATCTTGCTCGGCTGGCCGAGCTCGGCGATCTCGAGGGTCGTGCAGGCGGGGCCGACCTCGGCGGGCGTGGGCGTCTCGTTCGAGGTGATGGTGCCGACGTTGCAGATCTGCGCGCCCACGCCGGTGGCGGTGAGCGTGCCGCGGAACGAGACCAGCCGGTCGTTGTTGCCGACCGCCGGCAGCGTGCCCAGATCGACGGTGAGCGTGCCGCCCGAGACCGTGCAGGGGTCGCCGTCCGAGGCGTCGGTGCAGGCGACGCTGTCGATGCGAAGCGAGCCGGGCTCGTAGGCGAGCCCGGCGGGCAGCACGTCGGTGAGCCGCACGCCGGTGGCGGCGAGCGAGCCCTGGTTGGCGATGCTGACGCTGTAGAAGACGGTCTCGCCGGTGGCCGCGCTGGGCGGATCGGCGAGCTTCGTGGTCGCCGGGCCACGGAAGTTGGGCGACGGCCGGTTGAGGCGCAGGAACACGTAGCCGAGGAAGACCGACTCGCCGGTCTGGCCGCCGTCGAGGATCGCGTCGCCGGCCCCGGTCTGGATGCTCGCGCTCGTCGAGCCGGTGTCGAGCACGCCCAGGCCGCCACCGGTCGAGCCAATGTTGAACTCGTCGAGGTCGAGGCCGAGCGCGATCGAGGAGTTGTAGGTGTTGCCGACCGGGTTGAAGCCGTCCTGCAGCCCGGTGCCATTCACGCGGAAGAAGTCGGGGCAATTGGTGCAGTGGCCGCCCGGATCGGCGCCCAGCTGGCGGTCGCCCTCGAGGCCGAAGTAGGTGATCTCGGCGGCGGGCGGCGTGCCGACCAGGAAGCCGGCGATGTTGAAGTTGACGATGCCGAGCGAGGTCTGGGTCTCGTCCATGTGGACGAAGCCGTCGTAGAGGATCACGTCGCGCTGCAGCGTCTCGGTGGGCGAGTCATAGACGAACACCATCGACCAGGCGGCGTACTTGGCCTGGCAGAGGAAGTTCTCGCTGGGCGCGCAATCGGTCGGATCGTTCTGATCGATGCGGCCCGGGTCGGCGATCACGTCGCCGACGGTGTAGGTGCCGTTGTACGAGAACGCGCCAGGGTGCGCGGTGACGAACGCGGTGACGTCGGCGCGGCAGTAGTAGAAGCCGAGCTGGTTGCCCGAGTCGAAGTTGGCATTGATGAAGCGGCACTGGTCGGCGACCAGGTTCGTCGACGCGCCGTCGGCGGCCACGAACAACGCGTCGTCGTCGATGAACGCGGGGCCCTGGCCGAAGGCGACGTTGCCCGACCACCACACGTACACGGCCTGTGGCACAGCGTCGTCGGGGATCGTCGTCAGGGCGGCGCTCGAGTCGTCGAGCAGGATGGTGTTGACGAAGACGTTCGGGGGCGGATTGGCCATCAGCGTGTTGCCGATGGCGACGCCGTCGCCGAACACGCGGTGCGAGTCGAAGGGCGCCGGCGTGGTGCCTTCCACGATCGCGTTCGCGGTGCCCGGCCGCAGGCAGATCACGGCCCAGAGCACCCCAATGACTGCGATCTTCCTTACCGGGAAGCGGAAACGAATCAAGACGGCGGGACCCCCGAACGCGGAATCGTAGCGGCGTTTTGGATCTGATCTCAACTATTTAGCCGCCTTTACCCACAGGCTGACCACAGCCGCGCCCGCCGGGAGTCGGACGAATTCTCGGCGGATCTCCCAGGAGTGTCGCGGGTCTGTCGATCGATCACGTGACGCGATGACTTCGGATCACACGCGCGAGGAGCGCGCTCGGCGGCGCGGCTACTCGACGGGCGTGGCGAGTCCCTGGCTCGCCGTGCCGCTCCGGCGGCACGCCTCGAAGGCGGCGACCCGATCGCTCCGTGCTCTGCGCCTGCGTGTCGTACTACCTGCTCGAGCGGCCGCTGCTCGGCCTGCGCGCACGGCTGCGGGCGCGCTCGGCCTAGGGAACGAGCGTCGCTACGCCGTCGGCGTCGAGCGTCACGAGGAACTGCACGTGCTGGCGCTGCGCGAGCGGGTCGTCGAAGACGACGAAGTGGCCGTCCGAGCCGGCTGCCGCGCGGTACTGATGGAACACCACGGTGCGCTCGCCCAGGTTCCGCGTCACCGGCGGCGTGAGCACCGGGCGCCCGGCCAGCGCGAAGCCTTCGAGCGGCTCGAGCAGCGGGCCGACCGGCGAGCCGCCCAGGCCGACGCCGAGCGCCTCGATCGCCGGCGGCGGCGTGTAGTGATCGATGAGGCCCTGGCTCTGGTAGATGTCGCGCAGCGCCACGCCGGGCGGCGGCTCGTGGGTCAGCAGGCGCGCGTAGTTGATGGGATCCGCCGGCTCGATGAAGAGCTGCACCAGCGCCAGCACGTTGTTGAACTCGTCGAGCGGGTAGTCGCGCAGGAAGCCCATGAGCAGCCCGGGGATGTCGACCGGCTCGGTCTTGAGCAGGAGCGCCCAGTAGAGCAGCCCGCCCGAGCCGGAGAAGATCGCGCCGCGGATGTCGGGCTCGTAGGCGACCGCGAGCGGCCCAGTGATGCCGCCCTGCGAGTGGCCCATGAAGTAGATGCGCTCGCTGTCCAAGTGGTGCTGGCGGTCGTCGGGCGAAACGCCGCTGACCGCGACCGCCGCGACGACGCGTACGAGCTGGTAGTTGTCGGCGGCGCCCTGGCGCGAGTTGTCGCGGCCGGCGAGCGGGTTCTGGAAGTTGTAGAAGAGCAGCTCCGACGAGGAGCCCTCGGCGACACGGGTGCCGTTCAGGATCTGGTCGGTGCCCAGGACCGCGAAGCCATGCGCGGCAAAGCGCGCCGCGGTGCCGTCGCGGATGAACGACTTGTAGTCGCCGCCGGTGCCGTGGGCGTAGAGCACGACCGGCCAGCCGCCCGCGGGCACCGCGCCGGGCGGGAAGGTCATGGCTACGCGGATGCTCTCCAGGCGTTGCAGGATCGGATCGCCGGTCGTGCCGTCGACGAGGATCTCGCCGCCCGTCTGCAGATAGGGCGACTCGCCGCTCTGGAAGATGGGCGTCTCGTAGGTGGCAGTGAAGATCGAGAACGGCGAGGTGGTCGCGACCGACTCGATCGCGGCGAGGGTCGGCGCGGCGACGGTCGCGTGGATCACCGCGCGCATGCGCCCGAGCAGCTGCGTCGGATCCTGGGTGGTGAACACCGCGGCGGCGACCACGTCGGCGCGTTCGTCGCCGCCCGGCTCGTCGAGCCAGGTGAACAGCGGCGCGTAGACGGCTCGCGCCGCGGTGACGTCGGCGTCGGCGTCGGGCTCGGCGGAGGCGGCCGGCTCGGCGAGCGCGGCGAAGTCGGGCGCGCGCGCCACCTGGCCACCGTCGGTGGCGGCGAGCCGCGTGGTGACCACGAGCGCGTAGGTGGTGCGCGGCCGCATGGGGAAGCCCGGGTACGGCAAGCAGCTCAGCCAGTTGGGCCCGATGGTCTCGCCGGCGGAGTCCTCGAAGCGGAAGCGCAGCGGCCGGCGCGTGCCGCGCTCGGGCGAGTCGGGGTCCACGTCGACGAGGTAGACCGACGCGCTGGCGGCGCGCGCGGCCTCCGGGCTGGCCGGCAGCGTGCTCGTGTCGAAGGGATCCGAGAAGCGGAAGAAGGCCGCAGCGTTGGTGCTGAAGCCGTCGAAGCGCGACGAGATGGTGTCGAGGTACAGCTCGATGAGCGCGTTGGGCCGCACGTGCTCGTCGAGGTCGAGGGTGCCGCCTTCGCGCACGCGCAGATCGTTGGGGAACGGCAGGGCGTAGTACTCGCTCGGCTGGGTCGCGCCGCCGCCGCGCGGCAGCTCGAACAGCGCCGTCGACGGTCCGATGTAGGGCGCCGCGTCGGGCGGGCCGGCGTCGGTGGCCTCGCCGGCGGGGACGCACGCCGCGACCGGCGCGAGCAAGGCGAGCACGCCGAGCACGCCCCGCAGGATGCAGCCCCAGCCCCGTCCCGAGCTCGAACGAGCTCCGCGCATCGTGACCTCCCGACGCATCGTGACCTCCGACGCCAGCTGATTAGAAGGTGAAGAGGGTACCGACCGCGAGCCCGAGGGCGCTGCCCGCGGCCGCCCAGCCGTAGCGATCCACGTCGTCGCGCCCGAGCAGGATGTACGCGGCCGCGCCGCTGGCCAGCACGGTCAGCCCGCCCATGACCCAGGTCGCGCGGTGGAGGCGCGCGGCCGGCCGGGCCGCGGGCGGCGCGTTCCGGGCGTCCTGCGCGTCACGGTAGCGCATGCCCAGATCGACGACCGCGAGCGTCGCCGCCGAGCTGGCCTCGTCGAACGTGCACACCGCGCACGTGTCGGAGACCTGCGCGACCGGCGCGCCGGTGCGGGTGTCGACGAGCGTGAGCACGAACGAGTAGCTGGGGCCGTCGGCGCTGATGCGCACCACCAGCGCGAGCTCGACGCCCAACACCTTACCGACCGCGCGCAGGCAGGGCCCGAAGGCGCACCCGGCGGTGGCGTCACTGGACAGCAGCAGGCTCTTCACCGTGGCCTGCGGCAGCACGGTGAAGCCCGAGCCGCGCAGGCTCTCCTCGAGGTTCTCCTGGAAGCCGGCGCGGTCCTTCTGCGGCACGCCGTCGATGATCGAGTCGATCACCGCGACGGTCTCGGCGTGCGCGCGGCGCGGCGGCAATGTGCCCAGCGCGACCAGCGCCGCCAGCGCCAGGGTGGTGGCATGACCCGTTCGACTGCCGGCCACGCCTAGGCTTCGTCGCACTGCTGCAGAAACCGCTTCATGAGGCCGTCGATCATCAGGTTGCGCTCGGTGGCGTCGTAGCGGCCGTCGCGCCAGCCGGCCTGCAGCTCGTCGTAGCGGCCGTGGATCTCGGCGACGAGCGTGCGGTAGATGCCGACCTTCTTGACGATGTCCTTCTGGTTGCGGATGAAATACGAGATCATGGACGCGCCGGCCGCGACCGTGAGCACCATGCCCAGCGGACCGCCGAGCGCGTACTTGAGGCCGATGCGCAGGGCCAGCACCAGCGCCGCGCCGATGGCGACCTTCTTGGTGCCGGTACCGTCGACGACCGAGTCCTTGGCCAGCGCGAACGCGGTCTGTCCCGAGGCGATCAGCAGCGCGATGAAATTGCCGCGCCGGGTGGTCCAA
>JBKJOI010000097.1:0-11401 GCA_046595695.1 Haliangiales bacterium
CGGCGGCGGGCTGGCCCGACGCGGCGCTCTTGCAGCCGACCAGCGCGACGTGGCTCAGCAGCACGATCAGGATCGGGAGTCGCAGGGTCATCGGACCGGCATGCTACCGCGACCGCCCCCACCGACGTCAGACCCCGCTACTAAGGTAGGGCGCGTGACTGTACATCCGAGCACTCCACCCGCCAGCGCATGAGAGTCGTCGTCGCCGAGAAGCCGTCCATGGCGCGTTCCATCGCGGCGGCCCTGGGGATCCGCGGCGCCGGCGACGGGTGCATCGTGGGCGAGCGCGAGATCATCACCTGGTGCATCGGACACCTGGCCGAGCTCGCGCCCCCCGAGGTCTACGACGGGCGCTGGGAGCGCTGGTCGCTCGCGACGCTGCCCATCTTACCCGACGAGTTCCAGCTGGTGCCCGCCGAGCGTACGCGCGCGCAGCTGCGCATCGTGCGCGAGCTGCTCGCGCGCCCCGACGTGACCGAGGTCGTGAACGCCTGCGACAGCGGACGCGAGGGCGAGCTCATCTTCGACTACGTGTTCCGGCTCGCCGGCTGCGCCAAGCCGGTGCTGCGATTGTGGACCGCCTCGCTCACCGACGAGGCCATCCGCTCGGCCTACCGCAAGCTCGCGCCCGCGGCGGCGTTCGCCGGCCTGCGTGACGCGGCGCGCTCGCGCTCGGAGGCCGACTGGCTGGTCGGCCTGAACGGCACGCGCGCGCAGACGCTCGTCGCCCAGCGCGGCGGCGAGCGCGGCGTCTGGTCGGTGGGCCGGGTGCAGACCCCGACCCTGGCGCTGGTGGTCGAGCGCGACCGGGCCATCCGCGAGTTCGTCCCCGCCGACTACTTCACCGTCGAGGCCGGCGTCATCGCCGAGGGCGGCAAGTTCGAGACCCGCTGGTTCCGGCTCGAGCGCGACAAGCCGGTCGACCGCCTCGACAAGCAGGCGGACGCCGAGAAGGTCGGCGCGGCGGCGCGCCAGGGGCCGGCGCGGGTCGCGGCGGTCGACGACAAGGACGTGCGCCTGCCCGCCGAGCGGCTCTACGATCTCACCACGCTTCAGCGCGAGGCCAACCGGCGCTTCGGCTACAGCGCCAAGTACACGCTCGACGTGGCGCAGGCGCTCTACGAGAAGCACAAGGTGCTGAGCTACCCGCGCACCGGCTCGCGCCACCTGACCCAGGATGTGGCGGCCACGCTGCCCGCGCTGCTCACGTCGCTGGAGGGCCAGGCGGGCTACGCGGCGTTCGCGGCACAGGCGCGCGCGCACGCGCAGACGCGCGGCAAGCTGGGGCCCCGCTTCGTCGACGACACCAAGGTCGAGGACCACCACGCGCTCTTGCCCACCGGGCGCGCGCCGGGGCGGCTCGACGAGGCCGAGACGCGCATCTACGACCTGGTGGTGCGGCGGCTGCTCGCCGCGTTTTACCCCGACCGCATCGAGGCCCGCACGCAGGTGACCTGCGACCTGGGCGGCGAGAAGTTCCGCGCGCGCGGCATCGTGATCAAGGAGCTCGGCTACTCGGCGGTCGACCCGCAGAGCAGCGCGAGCGGCGGGCCGGGCGCGAGCGGCGGGTCGGGCGCAAGCGGCGGGGCTGCCGCCGGCCGCAAGCCGGACAGCGGTGACCGGCCGCTGCCCCATGTGCGCGTGGGCGAGCCGCTCCAGATCGGCCTGGTGCGCGTCTCGGCGCGCAAGACCCAGCCGCCCCGCCCATTCACCGACGCCGAGCTGCTCGGCGCCATGGAGACCGCGGGCCGCACGCTCGACGACGAGGAGCTGCGCCTGGCCATGCGCGAGTCGGGCCTGGGCACGCCCGCCACGCGCGCCGCGATGATCGAGCACCTGATCGTGCGCGAGTACGTGGCGCGCGAGAAGAAGAACCTGAGCGCCACGCCGCGCGGCATCGCGCTCATCCAGGGCCTGCGCGGAGCCGCGCTGAAGAGCCCGCAGCTCACCGGCGAGTGGGAGGCCAAGCTCGCGCGCATGTCGCGTGGGCAGTACGCGCGCACCGAGTTCATGGCAGAGATCGCCGCGTACACGCGCGAGCTCGTCGGGCAGATCGCCGGCGGCCCCGCGCCACGTGGCGGTGGCGCGGCCGCGGCGCCGGTCGCGGGGGTGGCGCGCGCCGCGCCCGCGAGGTCAGCTGCACCCGCGCCGCCCGTGAGATCGACCGCAACCGCCGCGTCCGTCAAGCCCGCGGCGCCCGCGGCGCGCGCGTGCACCTGCGGCCAGGCGGCGCGCTCGGTCTTCAGTCAGGGCAAGCAGCAGTGGTTCCACCGCTGCGATCCGTGCGGCCGCTGGGTCTGATCCCCGCCCGCCCCTGAATCAGCGCGCGCGCAACGCGCGGCGGACCAGGTCGGGCGCAACCGTCGCGGCCGGGACGCTCGCGCGCGCCTTCCGGTTACCGCCACCGCCCTCGCCGCTCTTGGGCCCGAACCAGGCGCGCACGTCGGTGTCCAGCCCCAGGCCGTGCATGTAGTTGTAGAGCGCCTTGCGCAAGCCGACGCCCAGGAAGTCGTGATCGCAGCCGGTCGGATCGTCGAAGCCCAGGTCGTTGCGCGCGAAGCTGACCTTGGGCTCCGCGTGCAGCCGGATGCCGAACAGCTCGGGCTGCTTGCCGATCGGGCTGTGCGCGGTGGCCGCGAAGCGGTGCCAGAACGCCGACTGCAGGCAGCCCTCCTCGAAGAGCTGGCGCACGCGCTCGAGCGAGTCGATGGTCTCCTGCTCGGTCTCGGTCGGGAAGCCGTACATGAGGTACGCGTGCACCATGACGCCCGCGTCGGTGAAGGCGCGCGTCACGCGCGCCACCTGGTCCACGGTGACGCCCTTCTTCATGCGCTCGAGCAGCCGATCCGACGCGACCTCCAGGCCGCCGCTGATGGCGACGCAGCCCGAGCGCGCGAGCAGCGCGGCCAGCTCGGGCGTGAAGGTCTTCTCGAAGCGGATGTTGCCCCACCACGTGATGACGATCTTGCGCGCGAGCAGCCGCTCGGCGAGCGCGCGCAGCCCCGCGGGCGGCGCCGCCTCGTCGACGAAGTGGAAGCCGGTCTGCCCGGTCTCGGCGATCAGCGCCTCGATCCGGTCGACCAGCAGATCCGCCGAGGCCAGATCGTAGCGCGCGATGTAGTCGAGCGTGACGTCGCAGAAGCTGCACTTCTTCCAGTAGCAGCCACGCGCCACGGTGAGCTTGTTCCAGCGCCCGTCCGACCACAGCCGGTGCATGGGGTTCAGCATCTCGAACAGCGAGAGGTAGCGGTCCATCGACAGGCCGACGTAGGTCGGCGTGCCGGCGTCGCGCATGGGCACGTCGTGGAGCGAGTCGTCGGAGCGCAGCACGACGCGACCGGCGTCGCGCACGAAGGTGCGCAGGAGCGGCTTGTGCGCGTCGCGCAGGTGCTCGATGAGCGCCAGCATCGGGCCCTCGCCGTCGTCGAGCGTGATGAAGTCGAAGTAGTCGAACACGCGCGGGTCGGAGAGCTCGCGCAGCTCGGTGTTGACGTAGCCGCCGCCGAGCGCGATGCGCACCTGGGGCGCGGCCGCCTTGAGCGCGCGCGCGATGCGGAAGGCGCCGTAGACGTTGCCCGGGAACGGCGCGGTCACGCCGACGAGATCCGGGCGGTGCTTCGTGCACAGCTCGCGGGTCAGGTCATCGAGCATCTGGTCGACCAGCGTGGGCGGGCCCTCCAGCGCCTCGTGCAGCGGATCGAACGTGGGCGCGCTCGCCGCCAGGCGCTCGCCGTAGCGAGACAGCTCGAAGCGCGGGTCGATCCCGTCGCGGATCACATCGGCGAGGTCGTCGACGTACAGGCTGGCCAGGTGCTTGGCGCGATCCTCGAGGCCGAGCCGGCCGAAGGCCCAGTCGAGCGGGTCGCCGCCCTCGTCGCCGCCGACGCCGCTGGCCGCGCCGGCCTCGGCGATCGCGTCGAAGCGCGGGCCCTCGGGGAGAAAAGCCCGGCCCACGATGCGCAGCGCCAGGCCGGGATCGCGACCCTGCAGGAACGCGACGACCGCCTCGACGGTGTCGACGTAGTCCTCACCGTGGCCGAGGAAGTGCTCGATCGAGCGCGGCGGCGCGACCGCCCTCGGCCTGGCCGTGGCCTTGCCGCCGCGGCGGCGCGCGCGGCCCGCGAGCTCGGCGAGCACGCGGGTGAGCCCGGCGCGGCTGAAGACGCGCAGGAACAGGTCGAGCGCGGGATCCGCCTGGGTCACCTCGAGCCCGAGCCGGGCCTCGTGCTGGCGCAGGAAGCCGGTCAAGTACGCCGTCGCAGGGTACGGCGTGTTGAGCTGGGTCATCGGCGGGGTGACGAGGAGAACGCGCAAACCGGGCGAGTTTAGCCCGGTCACGCCGCGGAAGCTGCTCTCACGGACAAGTCGGGCCCCGGACCTTCGGCCACCCGACTTGACCAGTTCGGCGCGCGCGCCAGACCGGGTCGCCGCCCCGAGCCACGCCGGTCAGCGGGCGAGCCCGGCGCGCAGCTGCTCGATGAAGCGCTCGAGCGGGATGGTCGGCGCGGCCGCGTCGGGCACGAAGCCGGCCGCGTAGCCGAGCTGCTCGAAGCGCGCGAGCGCCTGCGGGTCGCGGCTGAGCACGTGCAGCGGCACCCACCACGAGTCGGCGTCCATCTCGGCGACCGGATGACGCGGCTGGTGGTCGCCCAGGATGATGACCAGCGGCGCCTGGTCGGCCGGCAGCCGCTCGAGGTACGCGAAGACGCTGTGCAGCGAGTAGCGCACGCTCGCGTCGTAGCCGGCCACGTACTGCCCGCCGGACACGAACTGGTTGTCGGCGAAGCGCAGCCCGGCCACGCGCCGGTATATGCTGCCGTCGCTGAGCTTGTCCCAGTCCTCCAGGTAGGGCGGCACGCTGCTCCACGGGTGGTGGCTGCTGGTGAGCTGGTAGATGGCCAAGAGCGGCGGCGACGCGGCCGTGCGCGCCGCGATGTGCCCGCGGTGGACCTGGTCGATCACCAGCTGGTCCGGGACAAATGACCAGCCGAAGCGCGGGCCGGTGTAATCGAAGTCATCGCGCAGGTAGAGCTTGTCGACCGGGAACAGCCGCCGGAACGCCGCGTCGACGAAGGTCGTGCTCGCGGCGGCGAGCAGGGTGTCGTAGCCGGCCCGCTCGAGCAGCTCGGGCAGGCAGGGAATGTCCGCCTGGCGCAGGCCCTCGTAGCGGCGCTGGTTGTTCACCTTCACGCCGCAGAGCAGCGTGGAGTTGGCCATCCACGAGCTGCCGCCGAAGGTCGGCGACCCGAAGTAGCGCGAGCGTACGCGGTAGCCGGCCGCCGTGAGCCCGCGGCTCTCGGCGCTCAGCCAGGTGCGGAAGCCGGCGAACTGCGCCTGCTCGAAGACCGCCGCCCCGTAGGACTCGACGATGAAGATGAGGATCGTCGGAGGCTTCGCGGCGCCGAGCTGGAACGGCGCCGCGCCGCCGACCTCGGCGACCTCTTGCTCCATGCGCCGCGCGATCAGGCGCACGCGCTCGGCCCGGTGCAGGTAGAGGTCGAGCTGGTCCGCGACCACGCGGGTGAGCGGCGGCTGCATCCCGAGCACCAGCGCGAGGACGAGCACGACCCCGGCCAGCGCACCGGCGAGCGGCCGCCGGCGCAACGGATCGGCCGCGACGGCGTGCACGCACGAGATGGCCAGGTAGACGCCCAGCACGGTCGCCACGACCACCGCCGCGATGATCAGGTAGCTCACGGCCATGCGCAGCGGCGAGTCGGCGCTGCGCATCATCTCGAACAACACCGGCACGAACTTGAGGTCGATCGCCAGCGCCACGTCGTAGCCGAACTCCAGCCGCGCAATGCCCTGCGCGAAGCCGAGGCACACGAAGCCGAGGGTGCTCGCGGTCAGGACCACCTTCACCGCCGGGACCACGAAGCGCGGCCAGCGGCGCTGGGCGAGCCCGAACGCGAGCGCCAGCACCGCGACGTGCTCCCAGACCGGCGTCACCAGGGCCCACCCGCCCCGCTCGGGCATCCAGTAGTACAGGGCGAACGCGAGCTGCAGGAAGATGACGGCGAGCGGCGTGGCGATGTGCCGCGCGAGACGCTTCATCATGGACGGCATGTCCCACGACTGGCAGACACGCCCCACCCGTCAGGCGGAGGCGCACTTTCGCAGCGCCCGGGCCCGAGCTGGCCGCCAGGCGGACGGGTCCGGCCAGGCCGCCGCGGGCGGCTCACGCTAACGTTGCTTTCCACGATCACGTCCACGCTCTAACATCCTGCCTCGTGAACAGCGTAAGGCAGAACGCACCTGGACTCACGGCCGCGACGGCGCTGGCCGCGGCGCTGTCCACCCTGGTCGCCTGCGCCACCGCCGGCACCGAGGGCGTCGGCGACGACGATTCGTCCGGCGACGGACCCGACGCGGGCGCGGGCTTCGTCGATGCCGGCGGCAGCTTCGCCGACGCCGCGGGCATGATCGATGCGTCGGGCACGACCGACGCCGCGCCCGCCTCGATCGACGCGGCGCCGACCGGCACCCCGGACGCGGCGCCGGCCAGCGCCTGCCCGAGCGGCGCGACCTGCACCGGCGCGACCGTGCTCGGCTCGGTCAGCGGCGACACCGCCAACCAGAAGCTCACCGCGTCGGGGCACCAGTCAGCGTGGTTCCGCGTGCGCGTCACCGAGAACTTCGACGACATTACCGGCCTGACGCTGCGCGTCGGCGCCAAGCTGACCTCGCCCACGGGCGGCGCCGACTACGACGTCTTCCTGTACGTGAGCACGGGCCAGGACGTCCTCGAGTGCTCGACGACCAGCGGCTCGACCACGTCCACCGGGACCGTGAACAACGTGCACGCCGAGTGGGGCGAGGGCCTGTTCGCGAACGGCGCGGACGATGATCGCGACGTGTCGATCGAGGTCCGCCCGGTCAGCGGCACCTGCACGGCCGGCCAGCCCTGGCAGCTCGAGGTCGAGGGTAATTGGCCCTGATCGAGGGCGGGCGCTCGCGACCTCTGAGCGACCTCTAGCTGCCGGCGCGCAGCTCGGCGCGGCGCACCTCGACCAGCATCTTCGGCTTCGGGCACTCGTGCGCGCCCTCGCCGCCCTCGCCCGCGCCGTGCGCGTGGCCGTCGCCGCACGACTCGGGCACGTCGACGCGGAAGACGCCCTCGACGAGCATGCGCTGCCCGACGCCATCCTTCGGGAACGCGATGCCATGATCGAGGCTCTTCACGATGAGGGCCTGCTCACCGTCGCGCAGCTCGACCCAGCAGCCGCGGTTCTGACACACCGCCTTGACGTCACCCTGGACGCGCACGGCGTGATCGCGGTGTACATCCGGCGAAGCGAACAGCTCGGCCACGGTGACCGCGCGCGCATCGGCGAGCGCGGCACCCGCCTGCCAGGTGACCGGTGCGCTCGCCACCGGTGCGCTCGCCACCGGTGCGCCCGCCTGGGCTGGCATCGGCTCGCGGCTGCAGCCGGCCGCAAACATCGAGACGAGAGCGACAAGACCCACGGTGAGGAACAGACGATCCAGTGCCAGCGCCATGGATCTCATGTACCACGAGTCCCGCTCGCGCCGGGCGTGGCGCCCAGCGCAGCGCGGATCGCGGTCGCCTGCCTGTCCAGCGCGGCGCGCGGCGGGCCGCCCAGGAGCGGCTCGAGCGGTCGGCGCAGCAGCTTGCCGAGCACGGCCGGCAAGTCGCGCCTTCGCCGCGGCACCACGTGCACGTGCGCGTGGGGCACGGTCTGGTTCGCGGCCGGGCCGTCGTTCAGCACCAGGTGGACGTCGTCGCAGGGCAAGCCGCTCGCGCGCAGCGCCGCACCGACGCGCGCGGCGAGCGCGAACAACGCCTCGACCTCGGCGCCCGAGAGCTCGGCCAGCGTGGCCGCGTGCCGGCGCGGGATCACCAGCGCGTGGCCTGGTCGTAGCGGATAGATGTCGAGGAAGACGAGGTAGCGTTCGTCGTTGTGGACGACACTCGCGGGCGCGCGCCCCGAGGCGATCGCGCAGAAGATGCACCCGGCCATGGGCGCGATGGTACAGGAAGGCCGCGCGCCGGGCGCCGCGCGCCGGGCGCCGCGCCCGCTACTTGCGCTCGACGGCGATGTCGGCCTGGACCTCGCCGGCCTTGCTGGGCGCGGCCGCGACCGGCGCGGCGTCGAAGCCGTCCTTGCGCACGACCACCTTGTACTTCTTCTCGGCGTCGACGTTCCTGAAGCGGTACTGGCCCGCGGCGGTGCTGCGCGTGCGCCCGACCACGTTGCCGGCCTCGTCGATGAGCTGGATCTCGGTGTTGGCCGCGCCGCCGCCGCCGGGCAGGCTGACCGCGCCCTGGATCTGGCCGTAGTTCGCGAGCTGCTTCTCGGTGGTGTCGTGCACGAACGGCAGGTCCTCGGTCTGGCGCACCGCGCCGGCCGCGTCCCGGTACTCGAGCCGCGCGACGTACTTGCCCGCCGGCTGCACGGCGCCACCCTCGGCGCGGCCGTTCCACGAGAAGCGCATCGGGCCCTGCGCGCCCGCCGCCTGGGTCGCCCACAGGCACTTGCCCAGGTGGGGCTGGCCGTCGGCCGTGGCCGGATAGATCGCGAGCGCCACGACGTGCGCGCGCCCGGCCGTCGTCAGGTTGCGCAGGGACAGCTCGGTCGCGCCGTGCGCGAAGCGGCTGCCCACCTGGGTCATGAACGTGTCACCGGTGAAGACCTCGACGCGACGCTTGGCGACCTCGCCGCGCGCGTTGGTGGCGCGGACCTCGAGCACGCGCCGGCCCTGGCCGAGCTGCGCCGCCGGCCAGGTCCACGACAGCGTCTGGCCGCAGCTGCCGGCGACCAGCTGATCATCCAGTTCGAGCTCCATCTTCACGACGCCGCCGCCCTGGTTGTCGTGCGCCGAGATGGTGATGGTGCGCGTGGCCTCGACGCGCTGACCGTCCTGCAGCTCGGCGACGTGGATCGACACCACGTCGATCGACACCAGCCCGAGCACCGCCCACATCGCCTCGGCCTTGCCGAAACCGGCCACCGACCAGCCGCCCGACCGGTTCTGCCGCGTGATGAGCCACTTGGTGCCACGCGCGATGGCGGGGTCGCGATCGCCCATGCCCAGCAGGCGCAGCGTGTAGACCGCCTGCCCGGTCGCGAACGGCGACGAGCGCTGCCCACGCGCCAGCGCCCAGCCGCCGTCGTCGCGCTGCAGCTCGCGCAGCTGATTGGCGAGGCCGACCATCAGGTCCTCTTGGGTGCCGACGCCGGCGGCGAGCAGGCCCATGATCGCGTAGTCGAGCGTCTGCAGGTCGGGGGTCCTGCCCTTCCAGCCCTCGACCTTGCGCTGCAGGTAGTCCTCGGCGCGCTGGATCGCGGTGAGCCACTGATCGTCGGCGGTGCGGTCGTAGGCGCGCTTCCAGGTCACGATCGCCTGCGCGGTACCCTGCACACCGCTTATCGCCACCGGTGCGCTCACCCATGGCAGGCTGACCTCGCCGCTCTTGCGCTGGCGCGCCAGGATCATCTTCGCCTCGCGCAGGAGATCCTTGCGCACGCGGTCGTTGACGTACTGGTCGTAGCGGGCGAACGCCGCGGCGCCGAGCACCTTGGCCGTGGCGCCGATCCGCGGATCGCCATGGAAGAGCCCCTGCGGGCCGCGCGCCCCGCCGCTCAGCGTGAGCATGCCGCCGACGATCTTGTCGAGCGCCGGCTTGCGGATGTCGTACTGGTGGTGGAAGCCGACCGCGAGCGCCTCCACGGTGACCGCCTGTACGTGGCAGCCGTAGCAGTTGTTCTGGTTCTGCCAGGCCACGGCCTCGCGTTCGAGGAAGCGGATGCCACGCTGCGCCGCCTTGCGCGCCTCGGGGTTGCCGACCTCGGTCTCGACGGTCGTCGGCTCGGCCTCGCAGGTCGGCATCAGGAACGGCGAGGTCACGCTCGCGAGCGTCGGCGCCGCGGCGGGCAGCGGCGCCACGGGCACGGCCGCTGGCACGGGGGGCAGGAGGGTGGGTGCCTGGGCAACCTCGGGTTTGGCCGCCCGCCCGACGCCGAGCGCCGTGGCGGCGGCCACGAGCGCCGCCGTCAACCCCAGGATTCCAATGGTTTTCCGCGAGCGCGTGCTGGCCATGGAGCGTGGGTACGCTCGGCAGCAGGCTTCGATCTAAGCAACGCCGGCGACGACGTGCTCGACCGAACGCACCGACGCGGTGCGGCGAAGCCGAAGGGCGGCCGGGGCGCCCGCGCCCGAGAGGAAGCTGCGGCGACTCCGCAGCCGGGACATCCAGGCCAGGCTAGCCGGAACGTGCGCGCGGGTGCGTGCCGCGCGTGGACCCGGAGTCGCCGGCGCACCCGACCTGGCTCAGTTGGTGGCCGAAGGCGCGCGCTCGGCTGCAGCCGCAGCCTCGGGTGCCGGGGCCGCCGAAGTCGCCGCGGGCGCCGGAGTCGCCGCGGGCGCCGGAGTCGCCGTGGGCGCCGGAGCCGCCGCGGTCTGCGCCGCCGGGGGCGCGACCTGGGGAGGACACCAGTAGGCGACACCCATGATGGTCGCCGTCGAGGTCGAGCCGCCGTTCTTGCCGCTCGACATGCCCATCTCGTGGCTCGAGAAGACCACGTCGGTGGCGCCCTTCTGTGCCGCCTTGTTGCGCAGGTCGTTGGTCGCGTACTCGATGAGGTCCTCGTCGGAGATCCAGGCGCCGCCGAAGGAACCGCCGCCCTTGCCGATGACCAGGCCGAGGTTCTTGCAGCTCTGCTTGTCGACCGCGTCGGTCATCTGGACCATCGAGCCACGCTGGCTCAGCGACTCGGTCGCACAGCCGAGGCCGCTCAGGGCCGCGCCCAGCGCGGCGCACAGGATGACGAGTCGGAGACCACTGGGCTTGGCAATTGCGCGCATCTTCGTTCCTTCATTCCTTCGTTCAATCGACGTTCTGGGGCCATCGAGGTTTCGAGCTCTCACGGCGTCGCGATTCGCGAAGTCGCACCGAGCACCGGGCGCGACTTCGATGACACTAGACGTTTCGCGCGACCCTGGCTGTGAACGCGGTCACGGGCTCGAACGCAGCGCCAGCGGCCGGCAAACTCGGGCAACGGCACCGCCCTTCATAGTACGAACGTTCGATTGACACGCGAACGGTCGTGCTTTATGAATCGAGAATGCTCCACACGCCTCTGACCCTGCCGAATGGCGTCGCCCTGCCCAACCGTCTCGCCAAGGCCGCCATGAGCGAAGGGCTGGCCGACGCGCTCGGCCGGCCCACGCCCAGGCTCGGGCGCCTGTACCGGCGCTTCGCCAACGGCGGCGCCGGGCTCCTGATCACCGGCAACGTCATGGTGGACGGGCGCTACCTCGAGGCGCCCGGCAACGTGGTGGTCGAGGATGGCTCCGCCCACGAGGCGCTCTCGGCCTGGTTCGCGGAGAGCCGCGCCGGCGGCGCCCGGCTGGTGGTCCAGGTGAGCCATCCCGG
>JBKJOI010000173.1:0-10184 GCA_046595695.1 Haliangiales bacterium
CTCGCCAGCGGCGACGTCGAGGGCGCGTGCACGCGCCTTCGGCCGCTCGTCGATCACATCCGTCCCGAGGTCCGGGCCGCCGCGCTGTGCGCGCTGGCCGCCGCCGATCTGGAGCGCGGCGCGGTCACCGCGGCGCGCAAGTCGCTGCGCGCCCTCGAGACCTCCAAGACCATGGTCGCGCCGGCCATGCGCACGCGCGGCCGGTTGCTGTCGGCGCTCGCCGACGAGCGCGAGGGTCGTGACGCGTCGCTGCGCGCGTCGCTCGGTCGCATCGCCTCGGGTGGCGCCGACGGCGCCGAGGCCGCCGCGGTGATGGCCGCTCAGGCCGACGCGCTCGCCGAGGAGGGCCGTCTCGACGAGGCCGAGCGCCTGCTCGGCGAGGCCGAGCGCGCCGCGCGCGAGCAGGACGCGCCGCGCCTGGGCGACGAAATCCGCCGGCGCGCCCTCGTGGTCGCCGCGCGCAGCGGTCGCGTGCGTGACACCGAGCAGGCGCTGCGCGACCTGGCGTCCCTGGCGCGTGAGCGCGGCGACGAGACCGCGGCGCTGCGCGCCGAGGTCGCCCTGGCCACCGGGCTGGTCGTCCGCGGCCGCGCCGCCGAGGGCGCGCGCGTCGCGGCCACCGCGGCCGCCGCGGCGGCGTCGCGCGGGCTGCGCGTGCTGGCCGCCGAGGCGCGCCTGCAGCAGGCGCTGGGCGAGCTCGACGAGCTGCGTCCGGCCGAGGCGCGCGAGCTCCTGCGAACCGTGATCGAGGACGAGGCGGCGCCGGCGCGGGTGCGTGCGACCGCCGCGATGGCGCTGGTGCGCGCCGACGCGTGGCTCGGCCAGCCGGGCGAGCTGCCCGAGTCGGCGGCGGATCCGCTGGCGCGCGCGCTGGTGTACGCGGAGACGCTGATGGCGCGCGGCGATTCGACCGGCGCGCTCGAGCAGCTGACCAAGGCGGCGGCCGAGGCGGCCCGCGCGGGCCGGCCGCTCGAGCTGACGCGCGCGCTCGCCGACGCGGCGCGGTTGCACCTGGCGTGCGGCGATCGTCTGAGCGCGCTGCAGGCGGCGACGCGCGCGGTGACCGAGGCGGTCCCCGGCGGCCTGGATCGTCCGGTGGCCCGCGCGCTGCTCGTGCGTGCGGCGCTCTCGCGTGACGAAGGCGACCTGCCCGCGGCGCGCGAGCACGCCGCGGCGGCGCTGACCGTGGCGCGCGCGGCCGGCATGGGACCGGAGCGCTACGCGGCCGCGGCCGCGGCCGAGCTGTGCGCTCGTGAAGCGAGCGATTCGCTCGGGCTCGAGCCGCTCATGGCGCAGCGCAGCGCGGCGGCGGCGACGCTCGGCGAGGTCGCGCGTGCGGCCGCCGACCGCAGCCTCGCCGATCTCGGCCTGACCCCGGCGCGTCCGTTCCGGCTGGTGTCGGCCGCGGGCTCGTCGAGCTACGTCGCCGAGATCGACGGCGTGGCGCTCAAGCTGGACAAGCGCAGCCTGGTGATCGACGGCGCGCGCGAGCAGATCTTCCGCAGCGGCGCCTCGATCGCGGATCTGCGCCGCCGCAGCCTGCTCAAGCGCCTGCTCTTCCTGTTCGCGGGCGCGCCCAACAAGTCCTTCTCGAAGGAAGAGATCGTGCAGCGCGTGTGGGGCGTGGACTACCACCCGCTCCGCCACGACGCGGCGCTGTTCACCAACATCATGCGACTGCGCCGGCTGCTCGGCGAGGGCGGCGACGAGATCCTGCGCGTCGGCGAGGGCGGCTACCGTCTGGTGCCGCCGGCCGACTTCATGTTCGTGGACAAGCTGGCCAGCTGATCCCGAGGGCTCTCCTGCTGATCCCCGCGACTCACGTACGCGGCGGCGCCACGGCGGTATCCGGGGGCGCGCCGAGCACCACCCCCTGCTGCGCGGTGAGCGGCGCCAGCAGCACCGCGACGCGCTCGGCGCTGGGGCGCTCCTGCGGATCGAACGACAGGCACGCATCGACGATCGAGGTGACCTGCCCGGGCAGGTCGGGCCGCGCGGACGCGAGCGGCGCCGCCGGCTCCGGCTGACGACCCTCGATCATGCTGATCACGGGCGGCATCAGGAAGGGCCGCTTCCCGGTCAGCAGCTCGTGGGCGATGACTCCAAAGGCGAACATGTCGGCCGCCGAGGTCAGCATGCCGCGGCCGCGCGCCAGCTCGGGTGCGATGTACGCCGGCGTGCCCGGCAGCAGCCCGGTGCGCGTGAGGCTGCTCCCGTGCGTGGAACGCGGCTGGCCGCCGGCCGACGAGGCCGGGCCGGCCAGCTCGGGAGGGCCGGGGATCTTGAGCCGCGGCGGTGACGGCGCCGCCAGCTGGATGACCGTCTGTGCGGTGAGCTCCGGTGCCGGCGGCCGCGAGCCGCGGGGTGGCGGCACCAGCAGTTGTTTGGCGGAGACCGTGCGCTGCGGGGCAGTGGGCAGCTGCGCCCGGAGCGCGGCCGGTGCGGTGGTTGCGGCCGGCCCCGCGGTGAGCGCGGCCAGCCCCGCGCTGAGGGTCGCCGGCGTTCCATCGGCGACCGCCACCCGCCTGGGCGCGAGCAGGTCGCCCGCGGGCTCCGCCTGCAGCGAGATGCCGAAGTCGGCGATCTTGGCGCGGGCGCGCCCACCCGGGCCGCCGCGTTCGTCGATGAGCACGTTGCCGGGCTTGAGGTCGCGATGGACGATGCCGGCGGCGTGCAGCGCCGCCAGGCCCAGCGCGATCTGCTCGAGCACGGGGATGGTCCAGCTCGCGTCCTGAACGGGTTTGAGCAGGCTCGACAGCGGCACGCCGTCGACCAGCTCCATCACGATGAACAGGAAGCCGCCGCTCGCCACGTCCACGTCGACGATGCCGACCAGGTTCTCGTGCGACACGGTCGCCGCGATCTGCGCCTCGCGCGCGAGGCGCGCCAGCATCGCCCCGTCACGCTCATGGGTGCGCTTGAGTGCCAGCTTGCGCCCGTCGCTCAGGCGGGTCGTCTCGTAGACCTCGCCCATGCCGCCCGCGCCGAGCGCGCGCTCGATCCGGTAGCGACCTTGCAGGATCTGCCCGGGGTGGAGCTCACCGAGCTCGCCGAGCTCGCCCGGTCCGCGGCCAGCCAGCGCCAGGGCCTCGTAGATCTGCTGGGCCCGATCGCCGATCTGGCGGCGCAGCTCGGTGTTCAGCACCTCGATCTCGGTCCGCCGGTGATCGAGCTGCTCGACCCGGGCGAGCAGCTCCACGTTGAGCTCGGCGGTGTGGCCGACGGTCTCGATGTGCTTGCGCGCGATCTGCGCCACGCCCAGCAGACCGAACGAGGCGAGGCCGAGCCCACCCAGGCGGACACCCTGGAGTGGATCACCGATGCCCAACCAGACCATGGCGTCGAAGGTGGAGGCCACGGCCACCGCCAGCCAGCCGCCGATCTGCAGCAGGGCGGCCGAACGATGGACGCGGACGCGGGCCAGCCGCGCGAGGGTCACGAGCTGGCGCACGATGAGCGCGCTCACGAACGCAATGGCGAGCGGTCCGAGGAACTCGCCGACGCGGAAGCTCCGCCAGGTCACGAGCGCCGCGGTCCAGCAGGCGATCGCGAGCATCCACCACAGCGCGGACTTTCGCGGCAGGCCGAAGAACGCCAGCAGGTACTCGACCGAGACCGCCGCGCCGGTGGTCAAGCAGAGGCAGAGCACCGCGGTATCGGCGTAGCCGAAGAGGTCCTGGCTCACGCCCGAAATCCAGATGGGATAGAAGCTCGCGCACAGCGACTGCAGCGCCAGCCACAGGTGCTCGCGCTGGCGCGTACCCACGTAGATGATGAACGAGATGAGCGCGATCTGGCACAGCACGAGCGCGGCGCCGAGAGACAGGTGCAGGTTGAAGATCTCGACCAGCCGTCCCGCGCTCGAGCCCGTGTCAGCGCGCGTCACCCGCGGGATGGTCAGGATCCACCCGGCCGTGCTCCAGCGGCGCTCGACCACGAGCTCGAGGTCGAGCTCGTCGCCCCCGACGATGCTCGCCGGCAAGCCCCACGCGTGCGGTCCGCGCCGGCGGTAGGTGAAACCGCGGCCCGGATCCTCGAGCGGGATGAGCTGACCCTGCGCGCGCAGCGCGGGAATCGCGGCCAGGTCAGGAAACACGACGCGCAGCGCGCGGCCGCGCAGGTGCGGGGGCAGCTGCACGGTCGTTCGCAAGGTGTAGCGGTCCGGGCGATCGGTCGCCGGGGCGCGTGTGGGCAGTCGTAGCCCCAGGGCGACCTGGCCGGGCCGAACGAGGTCCCAGTCGGCCAGCTGCAGCTCTGCTTCCGGGGCCGTGCCGCACGCCGCCACGAGGGGCACCGCCAGCGCCGCCAGCAGCATCCACGTCCGCAACGCCGGAGTGCGCCTCACCGAATAGGGCACGGGGCCGGGCTGGGACCCCGGCCAACCCGCCAGAGGATCAGGATCTCCACGAAACCGCTATCGACCGTCCCACGCCATAGTTGAGGCCGACGGACCGCGACGCCCCCAAGTCGCGCACCCGAGACCACGGGTGGGTGTTCGGCGACATGTGGGCGACCCGCGATCGTTCCGTGGAAAACCAGAGGGCGAAAGGGCAGGATTCGCCGATGCGCCTCGCCGCCTTGGTCCTCCTGCTCGCGCTGCGGCCCGCCGCCCATGCCGCCACCACCAAGCCCACCAAGGATCCGGTGCTCGCCGCGCTGGCGAGCGAGCTCGCGCGCTCGATGAAGCAGCTCAGGCTGCCCGGGTACGAGGCGCCGTACTTCATCTCGTACGCGCTGACCGAGCACGACGACGTGGAGATCCTGGCCCGGCACGGCGCGCTGCACGACCGTGGCCGCACGCGCACGCGGCAGGCGTACGTGGAGGTCCGCGTCGGCAGCTACAAGTTCGACAACACCGCCGACGAGATGCTGTCCGAGGCCTTCAACCCGCCCGACGACGTCTACGAGCCGGGCAACGCGATGCCGATCGACGACGACGGCCATGCGCTGCGCGGCATGCTGTGGCTGCTCACCGACAGCCGCTACAAGCAGGCGCTGGCGCTCCTGAACCAGAAGCGCGGCCAGCGCGCGACCGCGGTGGTCGAGGACGAGCACCTGCCCAGCTTCGCCAGGGTCAAGCCGGTGAAGCACACCGACCCGGTCGGCGCGTTCAGCGTCGACGAGGAGCGCTGGGCCGGCGAGCTGCGCGCGGCCTCGGCGGCGTTCAAGGCGCACGCCGAGGTCTTCGATTCGGCGGTCGCGCTGACCGTGCGCCACGATCGGCGCTGGCTAGTCACCAGCGAGGGCACGCGGCTCTACACCGAGCGCACGATCTGGGGCCTTAGCGTCGAGTGCGAGGTCCGCGCCGCCGACGGCGTCGTGATCGATCACGCGCAGGCGTGGTACGGCGCCACCGAGAACGAGCTGCCGTCGGGCGCGGCGCTGGTCGCCGAGATCGAGCGCCTGGCCGGCGAGGCCGAGGCGCTGCGCAAGGCGCCCGTGCTCGACCCGTACACCGGGCCGGCCATCCTGCTCGCGGACGCCACCGGCGTGCTCTTCCACGAGGTCATCGGCCACCGGCTCGAGGGCGAGCGGCTCGCCGACGACGAGGAAGGCCATACCTTCAAGGGCCAGCTCGGCCAGCGCGTGGTGCCCGAGTTCCTCGACCTCGTCGACGACCCGACGCAGCGCACGTTCGGCACGCGCACGCTGAACGGCCACTTCGTCTACGACGACGAGGGCGTGCCCGCGGAGCGGGCGGTGCTCATCGAGAAGGGCGTCCTGCGCACCTACCTCACCTCGCGGCGGCCGGTCACCGGCGTCGCGCGCTCGAACGGCCACGGTCGCTCGGAGGGGGCGGCAGACCCGATGGCGCGCATGGGCGTGACCATCGTGAGCTCGCACCGCCAGGTGCCGATGAAGCAGCTCGAGCAGATGCTGCTCGAGGAGGCGCGCAAGCAGGGCAAGCCGTACGGGCTGGTCGTCGTCGACGTCACCGGCGGCAACACCAACACCGGCGCGTACGGCTACCAGGCCTTCAAGGGCACGCCGCAGCTGGTCTACAAGGTCGACGCCAAGACCGGCGCCCGCACCTTGGTGCGCGGCGTCGAGATGGTCGGCACGCCGCTCGCGTCGATCAACAAGATCGTCGCGACCAGTGACACCATCGGGCTGTTCAACGGCTTCTGCGGCGCGGAGAGCGGCTTCGTACCGGTGTCGGTGCTCGCGCCCGCGGTGCTGCTCACCGAGATCGAGCTGCAGCGCTCGCAGCGCACGCGCCAGAAGGGCGCCATCCTGCCTGCGCCGTGGCGCCAGTGAGCAGGAGGCCGATCCCCGACGACGCTTCACCGTGACCGTCGACGCGATGCGCGCGCTCGCCGAGGCGTCGGCCGCCGCCCCCTCGCTCGCTGCTCAGTGCAGCAGCTCGCCCTGGTCCGCGAGCAGCGCGCGCTCCGGATCGAGGCGCGCGGCCGCCTCGAACGCGGCTTCCTCGGTGGCCATCTCGGCCAGGCGCGCGCGCTTCTGGCGCGTGCGTCGCCGCCATCCGATCACCGCGAGCAGCGCGAGGAACACCCAGAACGTGCCGCCCAGCGCCGCGATCGGGTACCACATGTAGCGCGAGCGGACCGACTCGTACCACTCGGTCTCGAGCTCGACGATGGTGCGGCCGAAGGCCACCTGGGCCGCGCCGTCGACGCTCTTGCCGGCGGCGATCTCGGCCAGGAAGTGCCGGAACGGCCAGCGATCGCCGTTGTCGTCCGCGTCGGGCCAGCGGCCGCGCTCGGTCAGGAAGCCGACGAAGTCGTAGCTCTGCGCGTAGGCGAGCGACACGCCGTCGTGGCGCGCCGGGAACGACGAGTCGAGTGCCTGGATGGGCACGATGGCGCCGCGGAACGCCGCCATGGCGAGCGTCTGCGCGCGCTCCATGGTGAACTCCGAGCTGTGCTGGTAGGCGAAGCCCTCGTGCAGCCAGCGCGGCACGCGGCCTGTGCCGAGCGCGCGCTCGATGGCCATGTGCGCGAGCTCGTGCGCGAGCGTGGACTCCATGTCGATGAGGTTGCCGTCGGGCGTGCGCGCGGCGACCGCGACGATGCCGGTGTCGGGCCAGGCGACACCGGCGGCCCAAGGCGGCGCGCTGCGGCCAGGCGGCGCCACGGTAGAGAGGCGCTCGGCGTGCTTCACCAGCCGGACCTCGACGTGCTCGACGCGCGGCAGGCCCTCGAGATCGGCCTCGATGAGCGCCAGCGCGCGCTCGGCGCCCGGGGCCAGGCGCGCCGCTGTGGCCTCGAGGCCTGGCTCGGCGCGGAAGCTCACGCGGTGTGGCCCGATCGGCCGTACCGCGCCGCCGCTGCCGGCGGCCTTGATCTCGAGCGCGCCAGCGTCAGCTCTTGCGGTGAGCCCGGCGGCGGCGGAGAGCCACGCGACCACCAGCAGGAGCAGGATCCGGACGGGCTTCATGGGAACGTGACTTCGATGCGCTGGACCGTGTCGCCGCCTTCCGCCGCGTAGAAGACCAGCCCGGCGCCGAGGACCAGCGCGCCCACCGAGATCCAGGTGAACGCGGTCGTCTGGTACCAGCGCTGGGGCTCGCCCGCGGGCTGCGCCGGCGCGGGCGAGGTCGGCGACGACGACGACGCCATCGCCGCCAGCGCCGCGTCGACCGCGCGTGTCACGCCTGCCGTGTCGCCCGCCTCCACGGAGGCCACTCGAACCGCCGCGGCGCTCGCGGCGCCCGTGGCACGGGCGCTCGCGCTGGCGAGCGACCAGACCTGCGCCTCCACGGGCGCGCCTCCTGACGGCGACACGAGCACCACCGTAAGCACGACCCCGGCGTCGCGCATCGCCTGCGCCAGCACTTTGCCATCCCAGGCGCCGCCGCGGCGCCACGCCCGCACGCGATCCGCGAGAGAAATCCATGGGTTCGACACCGCGGGCGGCGCCGGTGGAAGCGCCAGCGTGAGCTCCTGCCGGGCCGGCTTGCCGGTCACCGTATGCTTCACGATGGCGGCGCGCGCGCCGCTGCGGACGAGCACCCAGGCGCCGCCCGGCGGCAGCGCGATGTCGACGGGCGCCGTGCCGACCTGGCGCAGGTCGACCCAGATGGTCGCGCCCGCCTCGCTCACGATGTGCAGCGTCACCGGCCCCGAGTTCGAGGTCGCGTCGATCTCCGGGTACTTCGCCCAGACGTCGGCAGGGACGCCCGGCGGCGCGGTGCCGACCTGCAGCGCGCGCAGCCGGTGCACCCAGGCGGCAGCGCCGGCGCGATCACCCGCCTGGTCGGCGCAGAGCAGCGCGAGCGAGAACAGGTGCACCAGCTTGTCACGCACGCCGGCGATCTCCGCGGCCACCAGTAGCGCGAAGGCGGCGTCCTCGACGAGCGCGCCGACGTCGGCGCAGCGAAGCGCGGCGTACGCGTCGATCGCGGCCTTCTGCCGCGCGCGCGCGCCGCGCGCATCACCCGCGGCACCCGCGCCGCCCGCGCCACGACCGGCGAGCGCCGCGGCCAGCTTGGGATCCATCGGCAGCCGTGCGCCGCGCGCGTTCCTGACCGCGCCCACGACCGCCTCGTAGGTCGCGACGTCGGCGCCCTCGGCGCGCGCGTCGATCACGCCGACCGCGACCGGCGCGTCAGCAGCGTGCGCGAGCCGCGGCGCGACGAGCGCGACCGCCGCGAGCGCGACCGCGAGCCCCGCTACTGCTGCTCGAAGTACTTGCCCAGCGCCCACACGTCGCGCGCCCGGAGGCCGTCGAACTGCACGCCGAAGCCGCCGGGATCGACCCAGCGCACGACGCCGCCGACCTCGACGGGCTCCTTCTGGTTGGGGATCGAGAAGCGAAGCTTGACCCGCGCATTGAAGGCGGGCCGGAGGTCGGTGTCGATGAACACGCCGCCCAGCGAGAGGTTGCGCGTCATCGAGCGATGCAGGCTCTCGCCGATGGCGATCTCGATCTCGAGATTTACCGCGTACCGCTTGGCGCTGCGCTGGTTGCTGGTCAAGGCGACTCTCCGCCTTCGACTCTAACACGCTGCGTCGCACGGAAGTCCAGGGCTAGAGCGCCACCGGACGGGTCACCGCTCGCCGCTCGCCTACAGTTTCACTTCGACGTGAGCTTTGCGACGCAGCTCCTCGAGCCACACCTTCGTCTGCTTCTCCATCTCGTCGGCGTAGAGCTCGTTGCGGATCTGGTCCTTCACCTCTTCGAAGGGCTTGATGGCGTCTTTCTTGAGGTCGGCGATGCGGAAGACGTGCAGGCCGCGCGGCCCTTCGATGGGCCCGCGCACGTCGCCCTTGTCCGACGCGAACAGCTGGGTCTCCCACTCGGTGGGCAGCTCGCCGCGCTTGAACCAGCCGAGATCGCCGGCGCTTTCCTTGGTGCTCTGGTCCTCGCTCGAGCCGAGCGCCAGCTGCGCGAAGTCCTCACCAGCGCGCGCGCGCGCGACCAGCTCGCCGGCGCGTCGGCGCGCGGATTCCTTCTCTTCCGGCGTCGCGCTCTCGGGCAGACCGATGAGGATGTGCCCGACGCGCACCTCGGTGACCGCGCCCGACTTGCGCTGCTGCTTCTCGTAGTGCTCCTTCACGTCTTCGTCTGACACCGAGACGCGCGGCCGCACCAGCACGTTGACCGCGCGCAGCCGCAGGATCTGCTTGCGCACGTCCTTGCGGTACGCGGTCATCGAGTAGCCCTGCGCGCCCAGCGCGTCGGCCAGCTGCACGTCGGTGAGCTTGTTGCCCTTCTTGACCTCGGCGATGGCCTTGTCGACCTCTTCCTCGGTGACGTTCAGCTCGGACTCGGCGGCCGACTGCAGGATGAGCTCGTCGTCGACCATCTCGTCGAGCGCCTGGCGCAGGAGCGCCTTGAACTGCTTCTGCTTCTCGCGCGGATCGCTGATCTGCTCGAGGTCGCCGAGCAGCGGCGCGGCGCGCTGGTAGAGCTCGCTCTCCAGGATCACCGCGTCGTTCACGATCGCGACCACGCGCTCGACGATGATGGGCTTGGGACCCTTGGGCGCGGCGGTCGCGGGGACCTTCTTGCGCGGCTTGGCGGCAGGGTCCTGGGCGAAGCTCGGGCTGGCACTCAGGACGGCCAGCGCGAACGCCACGAACGCGGCGACGTGGGCGGAACGGAACAGCTTGCGCATATCGGTGGGACTCTAGCCGAAAACGGAGGGTTGTCTGCTCGTTACTTGCCGGCGAGCGCCGGCGAGCCGCTACTTGCCGGGCGCGGGCGCGGGCGCCGGCGCG
>JBKJOI010000349.1:0-3238 GCA_046595695.1 Haliangiales bacterium
CGAACGACGTGCAGTGCTCGAGCATGAAGGCCGCGACCTCGACGACGATCAAGCCGCCGGCGACGTTGGCCGGATGCTCGACGACATCGATCATGGGCATGTTGCCGAGGTTGCCGCCGCAGAAGCTGGGCCGGCCCGAGGCCGCGCACAGGGCGCCCGCGAGCGCGGTGGTGGTCGACTTGCCGTTGGTGCCGGTGATCGCGAGCACCCGCGCCCCCGGGGCGAGGTGGCGGAACGCGAGCTCGATCTCGGCGATGACCTCGACGCCGGCGGCGCGCGCGGCGCGCGTCTCGTCGAGCTCGGGCACCCCCGGCGACATGACGATCAGGTCGGCGCCGGTGAACGCGTCCGGCCGGTGCCCGCCGAGCTGCAATTCCGCGCAACCCCCGAGCTTTTCGATCTGCGCGCCCAGCTTTTCGGTGGGCGCGCGGTCGGTCACAGCGACCTTGGCGCCGCGCGCCGCGAGGAAGCGCGCCGAGGAGATACCCGAGCGCTGGAGCCCCACGACGAGGACGCGCTTGCCTGCGAGCTGCATGTGCTGACTCCCTAGCGAGAACGAATTAACGAATCTTGAGCGTGCCGAGCGCGACCAGGCCGAGGAGGATGCTGATGATCCAGAAGCGCACGATGATCTTCGGCTCCTCCCAGCCCTTGAGCTCGTAGTGGTGGTGGATCGGCGCCATCCTGAAGACGCGCTTGCCGCGCAGCTTGTAGCTGCCCACCTGGATGATGACCGACAGGCCCTCCCAGTCGAACAGGCCGCCGACGATGATGAGGGTGAGCTCGTTCTTGGTCAGCACCGCCAGCATGCCGATGCCGCCGCCGAGCGAGAGCGAGCCGACGTCGCCCATGAACACCGACGCCGGGTACGTGTTGTACCAGAGGAAGCCGATGCCGGCGCCCATCATGGCCGCGCAGTAGACGGCTAGCTCGGCGCTGCCGGGCACGTGCGCGACGCGGAAGTACTCGGCCAGGTTGGCCGAGCCGGTCGGCACCGCCAGGATGGCCGCCGAGCCGGCGACGTACGCGAAGACCAGGAAGGTGCCCGCGTTGATGACCACCGGCCCGATGGCCAGGCCGTCGAGGCCGTCGGTGAGGTTGACCGTGTTGGACGCCGCGACCACGACCGTGACCGCGAGCGTGATGTACAGCCACAGCGGCAGCTCGAGCGCCGGTCCGTTCCTGAAGTCGACGAACGGCAGCATGAGGCGCGTCTTGGCGGTGCCGTCGAACGCGTCGGAGAACACGAACAGGTAGACGAGCGCGGCGCCGGCGATGGCGAACTGCCAGAACAGCTTGACCCGCCCGGACACGCCCTTGGTGTTCTTCTTCGACACCTTGAGGTAGTCGTCCATGAAGCCGACCAGGCCGTAGCCGACGGTGACCGCGAGCGTGAGCCAGACCAGCTCGTTCTTCAGATCGCACCACAAGATCGTCGGTAGCACCAGCGCGAGCAGCACCAGCGAGCCACCCATGGTCGGCGTGCCCGCCTTCTTCTTGTGCGTCTGCGGGCCGTCGTCGCGGATCTGCTGGCCGATCTGCGCCGACTTGAGCCGCTCGATGAACCACGGCCCGAGCAGGAACGACAGCAGCAGCGCCGAGATCGCCGACGCGATGATGCGCGTCGAGATGTAGCCGAACACGCGCAGGAAGCCGAGCCCGTCGATCTTCCCCAGCACGTCGTAGAGCAGGTAGTACAGCATCTAGCGGAGCTCTCCTCGCAAGGCGTCGAGCACGCGCTCGAGGCGCATGCCGCGCGAAGCTTTGACCAGGATCCAGTCGCCCGGGCCGGTGGCGGCGGCGATCGCGCGCGCGGCCTCGCCGGGATCCGAGGTGACGATGGGCGGCGCGTGGCCGGCGGCGGCGAGCCCACGCGCGACGTCCGGCGCGAACTGGCCGAACGCGACGACCGCGCCGACGCCGCGCTCGCCCAGCTGGCGGCCGACCGCCTCGTGCGCGGCCGCCGACCCGTCGCCCAGCTCGAGCATGTCGCCGACGACCGCCGCGGTGCGCGCGCCCTGCGCCAGCTCGGCGAGCGTGTCGATGGCCGCGTGCATGGCCACCGGGTTGGCGTTATAGCAATCGTCGAGCACGTTGCGCTGGCCGATGGCGACGATCTGCGAGCGGTGGATGGCCGCGCGCGCCGAGCGCAGTCCGAGCGAGGCGGCGGCGAGATCGACGCCCAGGTGGTGCGCGACCGCGAGCGCGCAGGCCGCGTTCGTGGCGTTGTGGCGGCCGGGCAGCGCGACGGTGGTGGCGAGGCGGCGGCCGACCGCGTCGAAGGTGACCTCCGAGCCCTTGGCGCCCTGGGCGACCACGTCGAGCACGCGCACCGAGGCGCCGGCCTCTTCGCCGAAGGTCAGGTGGCGTTCGGCGGGGATGCCGCGGGCGAGCGCGAGCTCGCGCAGGCGGTCGTCGCCGTGCGGGTAGATCGCGCGCGCCGCCGGGCCGGGCGCGAGCCACATCTCTGACTTGCCCTGCGCGATCTTGTCGGCCGAGCCGACCACGCCGACGTGCGCTGTGCCCGCGTTCACGACCACGCCGCACTCGGGCTCGACGAAGCCGCGCAGGTAGGCGATCTGACCCCGGCCGCGCATGCCCATCTCGATGACGGCGAAGCGGTGCTGCGGGCGCAGGCGCAGGAGCGTGAGCGGCACGCCGGTCTCGTTGTTGAGCGAGCCCTCGGTGGCGAGCACATCGCCGGCGACGCCGAGCGCGGCGGCGCACAGCTGCTTGGTGGTGGTCTTGCCGGCCGAGCCGGTGACGCCGACGACGCGCGCGGGCATGCGCCGGCGCAGCGCGCGCGCCAGCTGGCCGAGCGCGACGCGCGTGTCGTCGACCTCGACGCAGGTGACGGGCGCGCCGGTGACGTTGCTCGCCTGCGCGGGGGTGCGGCCGCGCTGCACCAGCAGACAAGTGGCGCCGGCGTCGATCGCGGCGGCGCAGAAGTCGTGACCGTCGTGGCGCTCGCCCAGGATGGCGACGTAGAGCTCGCCGCGCTTCACCGCGCGCGTGTCGATGCTGACGCCGCGGAAGGAGAGCGGGCCACGCGCGGTGACCGCGCCGCCCGAGGCCTCGCACAGCTCGTCGACGCCGATCTGGATGTCGGCGTCGCTCACGAGCGCGCCTCGCTCGGCGGCCGGCTCGCGCGGCTCGCGCGGCTCGCGCGGCTCGCGCGGCTCGCCCGGCTCGCGCGGCTCGCGCGGCTCGCGCGGCTCGCCCGGCTCATGAAGCGTGC
>JBKJOI010000415.1:0-2508 GCA_046595695.1 Haliangiales bacterium
CGGCGCCCTGGGGCAACGGGAGCGGCAAGGCCAAGGGCGCCGGCGCGCCGAAGAAGTCGAGCGCCGCCCAGCTCGCCGCGCAGCGCGACAAGCTGGTCGCGGAGGGCGACCGCTGGATGGCCGAGGCGCGCCGCGAAGCCGGCGCCATGGCCAACCCCGGGAGCGGCGAGTGGCAGCCCACGCCGACGACGGACCGCTACGGGCGCCAGGCGCTCGAGTTCTACGACGCCGCGCTCGTGCTCTTACCTGACGCCGACACCTACTACCGCGGCTTCACCGCGACGCAGTACCTGCTCGACGCGTCGCTGGACAAGTGGCGCCTCGCGATCCGCTACTTCGACGGGCTGCGCGCGCTCGCGCCGCGCGACGCGCGCGAGACCTTCATGCTGCCCGAGCTGTGCACCGCGCTGTCCAAGCTGGGCGGCGCCGGCGGCCCCGACGCCGACGCGTACTACGCGCGCGGCATCCTCGAGTACGACCTGTTCCACCAGCGCCTCGACGACACCGACCCGCGCTACGCGCGCGCTCTCTCGGTCTACAGCACCAACGCCGCCGAGCTGCTCATGGCGCTCGGCCCCGACCGCCTCGACGAGGCCATCGTCTACTACGAGGAGGGCGTGCAGCATGGGCGCTATGCGCCGAGCGAGTCGCTCGGCTACTACGGCCTCGCCGTCGCCTACGACCGCGACGGGCAGTGGGGCAAGGCCATCGAGATGATGCGCGCGGCGCTGGCGCGGGATCCGAACGCCGGCGACCGCCGCGGCGCGCACGCCATGGGGCGCCTCACCGATCGCGGCGTGTACTTCGTGCCCGAGGGCGACGTCGAGTTCTACTACGGCCTGGGCTACCAGGTGCAGGGGCACAAGCAGGAGGCGCTGCGCCACTACAAGCGCTTCCTCGCCGAGGTCCCCGATTCGCGCTTCGCCGCGCGCGCTCGTGAGCACATCGCCGAGCTGGAGGCCGAGCTGGGCGGCGCGGCCAAGGCGGGTATCGAGTGACGGACCGCGTGAGCCCCGGCGACGGCCCCGGCGCGCCGCGCGTGTCACATGTGCCGCGGCCGCGCAGCCGGCCAGCGCTCGCGTCGCTCGCGCTCGCCGCTGCGGGGCTGGCGCTGCTCGCGCCGGCAGCCTCGGCCAAGAAGCCCGAACCGCCGCGTGAGCTGGCCAAGGACCCACCGCCCGCCGAGGCGAACGCCGAGCAGAGCTTCTGGGGTCGCGTGGCGCACCCGAACCAGGAACGCTACGCCGAGCTGACCGCGCAGGGTCGCGCGCTGCTCGACCAGGAGAAGACGGCGAACGCCGTCGAGGTGCTGACCGAGGCGGCGCGCCTCGACCCGGCGCGCCCCGAGGCGTGGTGGTTCCTGGGCATGGCCTTCAAGCGCCTCGATCGCTTCGCCGAGTGCGCCGACGCGCTCGACCGCGTGGTCGCGCGGAAGCCCGAGGGCTGGATGCCCGACGGCGTGCGCTCGCCGTACCCCGAGCCGGCCTTCTCGCTCGCGCTCTGCGACGCTGCGGCCGGTCGCCTCGACGCCGCCGTGGTGCTGCTCGAGCGGGCGCTCGAGACCGACGGCCTGACCGCCGAGGCGACCGCGACGCTCACCTACAACCTCGCCGACAGTTACCACGCGCTCGGACGCCTCGAGGACGCCATCCGCGCCTACCAGCAGGCGATCGAGATCCGCTCGCTGACGCTCTACCACTTCTCGCTCGCGGTGGCGCTCGACCGCGACGATCAGGGTGCGCGCGCGCGCGAGGAGATGACGCTCGCGGTCGCCTCCGACCAGACGCTCGCCGCGATCTCGCACCCCGGCACGCTCTTCGTGCCGGTCGAGGACGAGGACTACTTCCGCGGCTTCGCGCTCGAGATCCTCGCCACCACCGACATCCCCAAGCGCGCCTGCCAGCCGACGCTGGTGTGCCGCCCGCTCGCGCGCGTGTACTTCCGCCGCTACCTCGAGCGCGCGCCCAACGGCCCGTGGCGCGCGCGCGCCGAGGCGCACCTGCACGACCTCGGCGACGCCGCGCCGCGCGCCGCCGACGAGGTCCAGGTCGACGTCCGCGCCGGCTCCAACGTGGCCACCGTCACCTACGCCAAGCTCGTGCTCGGCGCGGTCCCGCGCCTGCACGCGTGCGTGGCCGGCAAGCCGTTCGCGCTCTACCGCGTCGACGTCGTGCTTCCCGGCAAGGCCGCGCCGCCTGTGCCCAAGCCGGTCGCCGCGCCCCCGCCGCCGGGCGCCAAGGCACCCAAGCCGCCCAAGGTCATCACCCCGAACGTCCCAGCGAAACGCCCGCCGGGTACCGGTCTCGGCAACCCGGCCGAAAAGACCTTCACGGTCGTCAACGCCAGCCCCGTCCTCACCGAGGACGCCGCGCGCGCCTGCGTCGTCGACGTCGTCTCCGGCCTCAAGTGGCCCGGCCCCGCCGCCAGCCCCGTCCGCATCCAGTTCGCCGTCAGCACCCCCTGAACCGGGGGACAGGATCCGGGGGTCCAAGCGAGCGAAATCGCTGG
>JBKJOI010000429.1:0-3030 GCA_046595695.1 Haliangiales bacterium
TACCTGCGCCACGAGATGGGCCACGTGGTGAACTACGCCCACAAGCTCTACGACCGCGCCGAGTGGGTCACGCAGTTCGGGGCCATCACCCAGCCGTATGTCGAGGACTACCGGCCGCAGCCGTTCTCGCGCCGCTATGTGCGCCACCTGCCCGGCTGGTACGCGCAGAAGCACCCCGACGAGGACTGGGCCGAGACCTTCGCGGTGTGGATGACACCCGGCGAGGGCTGGCGGCGCGACTACCCGGGCTGGGCCGAGGCGCTCGCCAAGCTCGAGTTCTGCGACCGGACCATCGCCGAGCTGCGCGAGCAGGACCCGGTGCAGGTCGACGACGAGCTCGACGAGGACGTCGGCGAGATCGGCTACTCGCTCGCGCAGTACTACGAGGACCTCGCCGGCGGCGGCGCGCCCCTGCCCGAGGGCCTCGACGGCGCGCTGCGCGCGGTGTTCGAGGACGCCCAGATCGTGGCGCGCACGCCCGAGGGTGCCGAGCGCGCCTCCGGCTCGGCGCTGGTCACGCAGCTCGAGCGCGCGCTGGCGGCGAACGTGTTCGTGTGGACCGGGCACTTCCCCGAGAAGACGCTCGGGCTGCTGCGCCACCTGGCCAGCCGCGCCGACGCGCTCGCCCTGACCTACCCCGCGCCGCTCGAGCGCGACGTGGCGCTGGCGCTCACGACCATGGTCACGGCGCTCGCGATGAACCACGTGCACCACGGCAACTACCTGCCGTAGCTGCGCCGCACCGGCTGCGCGGCCGCCGCGGTGCCCGGCCGCGCCCGCCCAAAGGCCACGCTAGGCCTTCGGGTAGCGCGCCATCGCGAGATCGACGATGCGCTGCACCAGGTCGACGTACTCGATGCCGGCGGCCTGGGCGGCGACCGCGAACTCCGACGCGCTCTCCAGGTAGCAGCTCGCGTTGACCTCGAGCACGTAGATCTCGCCGGTGTCAGTCAGGCGCAGGTCGACGCGCCCGTAGTCCTTCACGCCCAGCGAGCGGAAGGCGTCGATCGACACCTTCTGCAGGCGCGCGCGCAGCTCGTCGGAGATCTGCGCGAGCACCGTGCGCGTGCCCTTGTACTCCTTGCTGTTCTCGTCCCACTTGGCTTCCTGGCCGGCCACGTGCGGGGCGCCCGGGGGCAGGCCGGAGAAGTCCATCTCGATGGGCGGCAGCGCCTGTAGATCGCGGTTGCCCAGCACGCCCACGTAGAACTCGCGGCCCTGGATGTACTCCTCGGCCAGCGCGGCGTCGCCGAGCTCCTCGTGGATGGCGACCACGCGCTTCATGAGCGTGGTGGTGTCGTGCACCAGCGAGCGCTTGCCGATGCCGATCGACGCGTCCATGCGCGAGGGCTTCACGAACAGCGGCAGGCGCAGGTTGCCGCCGGTCTCGAGGTTCGCCGCGGTCGAGAACACCGCGAAGCGCGGGAACTGGATGCCCTCGAAGGCGAGCACCTTCTTGGACAGCACCTTGTCCTGGGTGGTCATGAGCTCGATCGGGCCCGAGCCGGTGTAGCGCACCTTCATGATGTCCATGAGCGCGGCGATGGGGTAGTCGGCGCAGACGTCGTCGCCGAACATCTCCATCAGGTTGAAGACCAGGTCGGGCTTGCGCCGCTTGAGGCCGCGCATGAGCTTGTCGACGTCGCCGTGGACACCCAGGATCGACACCTTGTGCTTCTTCTTGCGCAAGGCGGCGGCGACCTGCTTGACGACGGGGTCGACCGTCTTCTCATTCTCGCTGTCGATATAGGTGAGAACGGTGATTTTCATGCAAAGGCGATGATACATCGCATGTCGTACGGGGACACGTTTGCGGCAGCCGAGCGGGAACGCGCTGACGCCTTCCGACCGGGACGCGTTCGCCGGTCACGACCTGCAAACGCGCTCACGGCGCGACGCGGGCGCGCAGGGTCGGCAGATCGGTGCGCAGCTGGGTCACGGCCTGCTGCCACATGGCCGCGCCCGGGCCGTTCGCGTCCTCGGCGACCGCCGCGGCGATCTGCGCCTCGATGAAGGCGATGCGCGAGGTCAGCGCCGCCTCGGTCGCGGGCCCCGCGAGTAGCTCGGCGGTCGCCGCCTCGTAGTCGTCCCACAAGAACGTCGCGAGCCGGCGCAGGAGCTCATCGCATGCGGGCGGGCGGCCCGGGATGCCGAAGAACACCGGGATGGGTGCGCAGCCCGCCGCCGTCATGTCCCAGTCGGGCATGCCGTACATGCTGCGGATCGGGCTGGGCACGTGGAAGGTGTTGTCCATGTCCCACGGCACCAGCCACATGCGGTCGCGGCTGCTCTCCTCGTACCAGTAGTAGTTGTGGTTGATGAAGACGCCGCTCACCTCGTACCAGGCGACGATGCCGTCCCAGTTGTCGATGAAGCGATCGACCGCGAGGTAGTGCACGAGCGTGGGCACGTCCATCCAGGCGCCGAGCGTGGCGCGGAAGCCGGCCTCGTCGGCGGCGGCCGGATCGGCGAGCGCGGCGGCGAAGCGCAGCATGCGCTCGACGCTGGGGTTCTGGTCCTCGTTGGTGTCGAGCGCCGCCAGGTAGGGCTCGGGCACGGCGTACGCCGGCCAGACCTCCTTGTACAGGTTGCCCTCGCCGCTGTCGCCCTCCGGCCCGCTCGTCGACGACGGTCCGAAGCGGTCGCGGGTGAACACGCCGTCGATCTCCTCGACCAGCGCGAACAGCCCGAGCGACTCGCCGTTCACGACCAGGCGCGCGTGCACCGCGCGCGGCGCCGGCACGCCCGCGGCGCGGTAGAGCCCGTACGCGAGGCGGTCGCGCATCGCCGAGGGATCCGCGCGCATCGAGTGGAAGTTGAGCCGCTCGAGCCCGTGGAAGCGCTGCTCGGGCGTGTACTCGTTGAACTTCAGCTTCATCGACAGCTTGGGGCAGATGCGGTTGCCCTGCTGGTCGAAGCAGAGCGTGAGGTTGCCGAAGCCGCCCTTGTAGCGGACGCCGATGTTGGCGTAGGTGCGACCCTCGAATGTGAGCGTCGCCGGCACGTACTGCTCGTCGAGCGCGTGCTCGT
>JBKJOI010000479.1:0-4203 GCA_046595695.1 Haliangiales bacterium
CAGGATCCGCTCGACCTGTGGCTCGCGCTCCGTCGCTACTTCCAGGAGCGGCGGCCGGTGCGGAAGGGCTGGCTCGATCGCACGTACCCCGAGACCACGAACCGCGACGTGCGCCAGGTCGCCGAGGTCTTCACCCGCGTCCACAACAAGGTGTGGCGCAGCGACCTGGCGCGCGCGAAGCAGCACAAGGACGAGTGGAACGACGCGCGTTCGAAGATCGAGATCACGACGGCCGGCGCCGATCCGGCCGCGACGTTCGCGCTCAACGATGACTTCTGGTCGCGCTGGACCCGGCGCCAGATGATCTACCTCTCGGCGGTCCGTGACCAGCCGTCGAAGTACGAGGTGATGGTCGACTCGATCAAGGACGCGGTCAGGGCGCTCCCCGAGAACCTCGCCAAGAGCGCCGAGGCCACCGCGGAGGCGGCAGCGGCGGCGGCGAAGACGGCCGGCGGACTCGCCGCCGCGCCGGTCCGCGGGCTGTTCGACGGGCTGTTCGGCGGCTTCGGCAAGCCGCTCCTGATCGGTGCGGTGGTCGTCGGCGGTGTCCTGGTCGTGCCGAAGCTCCTGGCCAAGCGCGTGGCCACGGCGTCACCGCCGGATGGGAGCGCGTCGTGATCCTCGACCGCGAGGCCACCAGCCCGTCGATCGGGATCCCACTCGTCGTCGGCGCGGCAGCCGTCGGCGGCTTCCTGTACTGGCGCCACCGCCAGCAGGAGCGCACGCCGAAGGGCGAGCCGCTGCCCGGCGGCATCGTCACGGCTGCGCCGGGTGCGCCGCCGCCGCCGCCACCGCCAGGGCGCTGGGTGTTTCCGGTTCCCCGCTGGCAGGGCCGGAACCCGGTTGTCTCCGACGGCTGGGGCTCGCCGCGTCAGGGGGACATCCGCGGGACGATCCACCGCGGCGCCGACATCATGTTCCGGCGGCGCACGCTCGCCGAGCTGGCTGACGTCTTCCCGCCGCGGTCGCCGCACACGCGCTGGCACTTCATGCCCCCGGGCACGCTGGTGCTCGCCGCGAGCGACGGCGAGGTGTGGTCGGCCGGTTGGACGGCGCGCGGGTACTCGGTCGTGCTCTCCCATGGTGCGCCGTGGGCGACCTACTACACGCACCTGTCGAGCCTGCGCATCCCCGAGACCAAGGGCGCCGGGTCGAAGCAACGTGTGCGCGCGGGTGAACCGCTCGGCGTCATCGGCGCCGACCCCAAGGACAGCAACGGCATCGCACACCTGCACTTCGAGACGTGGTTCGGCGGTGGCGCGCGCGCGGCGGTCGATCCGATTCCGCTGCTGCGCACGCTGCGCGTGCTGGATGCCCCGGAGGTGAACTGATGGCGAACAGCACGCTCGACTGGCTCCTCGCCGCGGGCGCGGCCGGCGGGATCATCTGGTACGTGAATCGGTCGCAGCGGACGTCCGCCGTCGAGGCCGAGGCCGCGAAGCGCCTGGCGAAGGTCGCCGAGGCGCGCGCCGGGATCGCCGCGGCCGTCGCGCACGGTGAGCGGGCGCTCGCCGCCGGCAACGCCGCCGCCGCGACCCTCGCGGCTACGGCTGCGGCTGCGGCGGCCCATTCGGCCGGCCACGTCTCCCCGCCGCCGACGACCGTGCCGCCGCCGCCAACGGCGCCGCCGCCGCCAGGGAGCTCGCGCCCGCCCCCTGGACTCACGCGCCGCTTCGACGACCTGTTCGCGCGCCACGGCGACCGGATCCCGGTGCCCTACCTGCGCGTGCTGGCGAACGCCGAGAGCGGCATGCGCCCCAATGACCCGCTCGGCCTCATCAACATCACGTCGATCGCGCTGGCCGACTTCAACCGCAGGCATCCCGAGACCGTGATCAAGGCCGCGCAGATGCGCGACCCCGCGACCAACATCCGCGTTGCCGCCGACACCCTGCGCCAGATCATCGGCAGCTACGAGCGCAACCACGACGACCTGCCGAACCTGCGCACCGACTGGACCAATCCGCGCTTCGTCCAACTTCTGACTCTGGGCTGGAACGCCGGCCACAGCGAGCTGAGCGGCGTCGGCCGGGTGCTTCGGTACCTCAAGGCGCAGCCCGCCGCCCAGCGGCCGACCGACATCACGATCGACGCCGTGTTCGCCGCCGCGCGCGCGGCCCAGGCCACGGAGCACCTCTCCAATCGCCGGAAGCTCGACTACTCGAAGGGCGTTGCCGCCGCCTTCGCGCGCGAGGTCGAGCGCGACGCGCGCGACCGCGCCTACGCCTGACGGCGCTCGTCGCCTCGGATCCCTCCGCACCGCACCGCCTCGCCTCGCTTTCTCCCTGTTCACGTTCCCGCCACACCCACCCCCACATCCCCGGAGATTCCATGCTCGACCGCACCCCGTTCCCGTCCACCCGCGCCGAGGTCCGGCGCACCGTCGATCGCGCGTACACCAACGTGCGCGCCAACGTCGGCCGCCTCCGCGACACCGCCGGTCAGGCGCTCGACCGGCTCGGCACGTACGCCGAGAGCTACGTCGCCACCAAGATCAAGCGCCGGGTCAAGCCGCCGATCGTCGTCGCGCTGGTGCTGGCCGGCGTCGCCCTGGCCGTGGCCCTCGTCGCGGTGTTCCGCAAGTAGTCGGAGGATCCGATGGACGCGATCCTTGATTCGATCCGCATCGCCATGGCGGACGGTGCCTCGGACAGCGAACGAGCGCGCGGCGCCCTTGCGTGCCGCGCGCTCGCCGACGTGCTCGACGGCGTGATCGTGCCCGCCGAGGCGCCGAGCGCGGACCCGCCGCACGCGCACGCGTCCGCCGCCGAGCCGACGTCCACCGAGGCGCCTGCGGCCACCGCCGCGCCCGTGCTCGACCCGGTGACCGCGCTGGTCGCGCCGCCGGTGATGGCCTCGCCCCTCGCGGGCAACCCGTTCGCCGGCCTGACCGCCGACCAGATCCTCGAGCTGACCATCGCCAAGCTTCGCGCCTCGGCGGGGGACGAGCCGCTGCCGCCGCCGCTCGGCTCACCCTTTCGCCTCACGCTCGTGCCGGTCCCACCGAGGCGACCATGAGCGACGAGCCCAAGCCCCGCTCCGGTCGCCGCTATGCCGGTCGTGGGGTCGGCGAGCTGCGCACGGCCCGCACGGGCGCGGCCGTGCAGCTCCCCAGCCCCGACGAGGCGACGCTCCTGCCGGATCCGGCCGCCGCGCACGACGCGCTGATCGCGCGCTTCACCGTCGCCCATCGCCGCCCCCTGCGCCAGGGATTCCCCGTGCTCAGCGGACGCGACATCAAGATGTTCGCCAACTTCATCACGTGCGCGTTGCGCAACGACCTACCCACCATCGACGCCTACGACGCCGCGGTCATCTGGGAGAAGTGGCGGCAGTCCATCGGCGAGCTGCGCGCCCTCCTGCGCGAGGTCCGCGACGACGATGCCGACCTGGATGCGGCGCAGTACGTCGCCATCGCGCTCGACCATCGCTCGTGGGACGTCCGCACGAGCCTCGCCACGGCGATGGTGAGGCCGGGTGAGGTCGCCGATCGATACTGCCCCTGGAAGGCCGATTTCTTCACCGCCGACCGGCTGCATCCGGAGGCCTCGTGAGGATGCGCCGCAATAGCGCCACCCGACCGGCGCCCGCGGCAGACGTCGACGACAGCGCGCGCGCCTTCGCCCAGGCACTCCTGGCGGGCGGCCCGCTGCTCGCGCCTCCCGGCGATGGCGCGCAGCGTACCGGCCACGCCCCGTCCGACGTGCTCACGGTGGAGGAGGTCGCGCGCTGGCTCGGCGTCAACAAGAAGACTGTATATGACGCCGCCGGCCGCCGCGGGCTGCCGTGCGCACGCATGGGCCGGCGCGTGCTGCTGTCGCGCATCGCCGTCGAGGCGTGGCTGGCCGGGAGGCGCTCATGACCCCCGGCGACCGCGCGAGGCGTGCGAGGTATCGACCGAACCGCCGAAACGCCAGCACGCCGCCGATCGCGCGCGTCGAGATCCTCTGGTCGGAGAACGGCACCGTGCCCAAGCGCGTCTTCCGCTCGCTCGCCGCGGTCGACGCCGCGCTCGCGCGAGCGTTCGCCAAGGAACCGCCGCCGGTCGGCGGTGGCTACGACAAGACGGCGTTCCTCGTCGTGTGGACGGACGGCAAGCGCCACGACGGCCGCGCCGACGTCCGAGAGGAAGACGTCCGGACCGCGCCGGCCGCGGGCGGGATCATCCGCCAGCACCTCGGCCACGTCGCCACCTACTACCGC
>JBKJOI010000496.1:0-3591 GCA_046595695.1 Haliangiales bacterium
GGCGCGTGGCCGAGCAGGTCGGCGAGCGCGCGGCCAGCGCGGCGCCGGCCCTGATCATCGTCGGGGACGTGGTCGCGCGCCAGGTCGCCACGGCCGCGCCGGTGGCGCCACCCGAGCGCGCACCGCGCGCCGCGCGGGGCCTGCTGATCGTGTACACCGGCCAGGGCAAGGGCAAGACCACCGCCGCGCTCGGCCTGGTGTGGCGCGCGCTCGGCCGCCGCCTGACCGTCGCGGTCGTGCAGTTCATCAAGGGCAAGTGGAAGACCGGCGAGCGCAGCTTCGCCGAGTCGATCCCCGGGCTCACCTTCCTGGTCATGGGCCAGGGCTTCACCTGGGAGAGCGACGACCTGTCGCGCGACCGCCGCGCCGCCGAGGAGGCCTGGCGACGCGCGCGCCAGCTGATCGAGAGCGGCGCGAACGACCTGGTCGTGCTCGACGAGATCACCTACGCGTTCAGCTACGGCTGGCTCGATCTCGCCGAGGTGCTCGCGGTGCTGCGCGCGCGCCCCGCCCACGTGCACGTGGTGCTGACCGGGCGCCACGCGCCCGAGGCGCTGCTCGAGGCGGCGGATCTCGTCACCGAGATGAAGTCGCACAAGCACCCCTTCGAGCGCGGCGAGAAGGCGCAGCCGGGCGTGGACTTCTGATGCCGCTCCCGGGCGTGTTCATCCCGCGGCTGGTGATCGCCGGCACCGCGAGCGGCGTGGGCAAGACCACCGTGGTGGTCGCGCTGGCGCGGGCGCTGCGCGCGCGCGGGCTGCGCGTGGCGGTGTTCAAGTGCGGCCCCGACTACCTGGATCCGACCTACCACGCGCGCGCCGCGGGCGTGGCCAGCCACAACCTCGACGGCTGGATGATGGGCCGGGACGCGGTGCTGGCGACCTTCGCGCGCGTGGCCGCGGGCGCCGACATCGCGCTCGTCGAGGGCGTCATGGGCCTCTTCGACGGCGTCGGCCCGAGCAGCGACGAGGGCTCGACCGCCGAGATCGCGCGCTGGCTCGACGCGCCGGTCGTGCTGGTCGTCGACGCTTCGGGCATGGCGCGCAGCCTGGCGGCGCTGGTGCGCGGCTTCGCCGACTTCGATCCCGAGCTGCGCGTGGCCGGCGTGATCGCCAACCGCGTGGGATCGAAGAGCCACCTCGAGCTGCTGGTGCGCGCGGTCTCGGGTCACCCGCCCGTGCTCGGCGGCTTCGCCTTGGAGGCCGAGCTCGCCTTCCCCGAGCGGCACCTGGGCCTGCGCACGGCCGACCAGGACGCCGTGCCCGAGGCGCGCTTCGACGCCTGGGGCGCCCGCGCCGAAGGCGGCCTGGGCATCGAGGCGCTGCTCGGGCTCGCGCGCAGCGCGCCGCCGCTCGACGCGCCGCCCGCCCCGTCCGAGCCGCGCACCCCGCCCCGCCGCTGCCGCATCGGCCTCGCGCACGACGCCGCGTTCCACTTCTACTACGACGACAACCTGCGCCGGCTCGAGCAGCTCGGCGCCGAGCTGGTCCGCTTCTCGCCGCTCGCCGACGCCGAGCTGCCGCACGTCGACGGGCTGTTCCTGGGCGGCGGATACCCCGAGGTGCACGCGGCCGAGCTCGCGGCCAACCGCAGCATGCGCGCCAGCGTGGAGCGCTTCGCGGCGGCGGGCGGTCCGATCTACGCCGAGTGCGGCGGGCTCATGTACCTGGCGCGGGCGATCCGCGAGCTGAACGGCAACGCGCACGAGATGGTCGGCCTGATCCCCGGCGAGGCGGTCATGCACCCGCGCCTGCGCGCGCTCGGCTACGCCGAGGTCGAGACCCAGGCGCCGACCATCCTCGGCGCCGCCGGCCTGCGCTTCCGCGGCCACCAGTTCCGCTACTCCGATCTCGTGCTCGACGAGGGCGCCGGCAGCGGCGCCGGCCTCGAGCTCGCCTACAGCGTGCGCCGACGCCGCTCCGGCGAGGTGCTGCGCGAGGGCTACCGGCGCGGCAACCTGCTCGCCTCGTACGTGCACGCGCACTGGGCGTCGAACCCGCGCGTCGCCGAGGGGCTGGTCGCGGCCTGCGTGACCTGGCGGAGCAGCCGGTGACGCTGCGTGCGTCGGCCGCGGCGCGCGAGGCGCCGCACGTGTCCTTGCGACCCGGCTGGCTGGTCGCCCGCTTCGCGCGGCCGCAGGCGCTGCTCGGCTGGGCCGTCGTGCGCGGCGGCCGGGTCACCGGCACCACCGTCGCCTGGCGCCAGGTCCACGACGACGAGCTCGGCCCCGGCGTCGACCCGCGGCGCTTCCTGTCGCGTCGCCTGCGCGAAGCCGGGCTGACCGGCGCGGTCGGGCTCCTGACCAGCCGCGCCGTCGATCGCTACCACGACACCGAGCGCGTCGAAGGCGGCGTCCGCGCCCGCTGCCTGGCCACCGTGGGCCTGGGCAACGCGCTGCGCGTGGGCGACCCGCCCGGCCCGCTGCGCCGCGTCGGCACCATAAATCTAATGGCCTGGGTCAGCGTGCCGCTCGCACCCACCGCCGCGCTCGAGGCGCTGTCGATCGCCACCGAGGCGCGCACCGCCGCCATCCTCGCGGCCGGCGTGGCCAGCCGCCAGAGCGGCGCGCCCGCCACCGGCACCGGCACCGACTGCATCGTGATCGCGTGCCCGGTCGAGGCGCGCGGCGCCGCCTACGCCGGCAAGCACACCGCGCTCGGCCACGTGATCGGCGGCGCCGTCTACGACGCGGTGCTCGCGGGCGCCGAGCGCTGGATCGAGGATCGCGCGTGTCGCGCCTGATCCTGGTCGGCGGCGGATGCCGCTCGGGCAAGAGCGCCTTCGCGCTCGACCTGGCGCGCCGGCTCGGGCCGCGGCGCGTGTTCCTGGCCACCGGCCAGGCCTTCGACGACGAGATGCGCGCGCGCATCGCCACGCACCGCGTCGAGCGCGGCGCGGACGACTTCGAGACCGTCGAGGAGCCGGTGGCGCTGGTCGAGACGCTGGCCGCGCTGCGCGAGCGCGGCGCGGCCGCGCCGCACGTGGTGCTGGTCGACTGCCTGACCCTGTGGCTGTCCAACCTGCTGCTCGCCGACCTGCCCGACGCGCGCATCCACGCCGAGATCGACCGGCTCGTGGCCTTGCTGGCGGTGCCCGGCCGCCGCTTCGACGTCCTGCTGGTCACGAGCGAGGTCGGCCTGGGCGTCGTGCCCGAGAGCGCGCTCGGCCGCCGCTTCCGTGACCTCGCCGGCCGCGCGCACCAGCGGCTGGCCGCAGCCGCCGACGAGATCTACGCGGCGCTGCTCGGCTGCGTGCTGCGGCTGCGTCCGACGCCGCTCGAGCTCGTCGCGCCGCGCGCGCCGCCCGCAGCCGGCACGTCGCCGCCCGCGCCGCCCACGCAGGCCCCATGAGCTTCGGCCTCGCGCTCGATCTCGTGGTACTCGCCGGTGCGCTCGCGCTCGATGTCCTCGTTGGTGAGCCGCCCAGCGCAGTGCACCCGGTGGTCTGGATGGGCCGCTCGGTGCGCGGCCTCCTGCGGCTCGCCCCGACGCACGGCCCTGCCGCCCAGCTCGCCTGGGGCACGCTCGTCGCCCTGCTCGTGCCGCTCGGCTTTGCCGCCGCCGCGTACGCCCTCCTGCGCGGGCTCGCCGG
>JBKJOI010000518.1:0-10035 GCA_046595695.1 Haliangiales bacterium
CGAACGACGGCTGGTGCAGGAGATACTGCAAGATCGGCCCGCACACCACGCCCACCACCGCGCCGGCCAGCGCCGGCCCCGGCCCGTAGCGGCGCCGTGCCAGCGCGTACGCGAGCAGCGCCGCACCACAGCCGTAGAGGAACGAACCGTACAGCGCGGTCATCTGCGTGACCGTCGAGTAGCCGTCGACGCGCTCGGCGGGCGACTCGCTCACCGTGGCCAGCCCGCGCCCGACCAGGAAGAGCGGCGACCACGCGAGCGCCGGGCCGATCGGGAACGGGTTGGCGGATTTTCCGGTGGGCGTCTTGCGGTAGCCCCAGGGGTTCTTCTGCTTGGGGTTTGCGTACTGGTTGGTGAAGTCGAGGTCGCCGTCGACCAGCAGCGAGGTCAGGAACGCGTAGTGGTAGCGTCCGTCACCGCTGATGAGCGGCGTGTGGAGCTCGTACTTGGGCACGCGGACGGTGAAGAAGTAGATCGTACCGACCAGCCAGAGGACGGCGAAGACGCCGATCACCCAGGGTGGGTTGTTGGTGCGTAGCTGCGACCACCAGCGCCGGAGGAGCTGCATGGCGCCGGGCCGACCTACGCCTCGCGGCGTGCCTGCGCGATGACCATCAGGCCGAACGACTTGGTCGGATCCACGCGCTCGGCGAGCGCGTCGAGGCGCGCCAGCGCGCTGGCCACCGGGCGGGCCACGCCCAGGCGACCCGCGCGCAGCATGTCGAGGCCGGTCGCGACCAGCGGACCGAACGGATCCACCGAAGCGAAGCGCGTGAGCTCGAGCCCGGCCTGGCCGAACAGCGCGCGGTACTCGTCGGGGCGGAAGGCGCGGTGGTACTCGCTGAACATGTCGTTCTTGCTGCGCAGGACCTTCTTGGCGAGCTCGATGATGCCGACCTCGCGCGGGTCGTGGGCGACGACCACGCCGCCCGGACGCAGGATGCGGCGGACCTCGGCGAGCGCACGCACCGGATCCGACACGTGGTGCAGCGCGTTCGCGAACACGACCGCGCCGAACGAGCCGTCGCGCATGGGCAGGTGGTGCACGTCGCCCTCGACGCGCGCGGCGTAGCCGGTGTTCGCCTCGTCGAGCAGCTTGATCTGCAGGTCCATGCCGATGAGCGGGATCGCGGCGCGCCCGCGCGCCACCCACGAGCGGCCGAAGAAGCCGACCCCGCAGCCCAGGTCGAGCACCGGGCCGTCGACATCGCCGACCCAGTCGACGAGGCGCGGCAGCACGCACTCCTCGAGCTGGTTCATGATCATCTGATCGTCGGTGTACAGGGCGTGCGCCTTGCCCTGCGCCGCCCACTCGGCGGCGATCTTGGGATCGCGCTCGGTGGCGCCGTCGTTCAGGCGCGGGATGCCCGCGATGACCGGGAAGCGCGCGCTGCAGCCGGCACAGGTCAAGGCCTCGCCGCCTGCGCCGAGCGCCAGCACGCCCCGGCAACGAGGGCACGCGAGCAGCGATTCGAGCAGGGGCGTCATGACGGCTGCGACCCTAGCATGCGTCGCCGAGCCCTCAGCGCCGAAATCCCGGCCGCGAGCAGCGTCGCGAGCCCGAGCAGCCAGAGTGTGATGTAGATCCCATAGCGGGGCGGGTGAAACGTCCATTCGATCACGTGCTCGCCGGCGGGCACGACCACGCCGCGCAGCATGAAGTTGGTGCGGAAGCCATGCGCGGGCCGACCGTCGACGGTGGCCTGCCAGCCGATCAGCATCTTCTCGTTCAGCACCGCGACGCCCGCCGCGGGCGCGTCGACCGCGATGCGCACGCGGTTGGCCTCGAAGACCAGCAGGCGGCCCGCGACCGGCGCGGGCGGTACGGCCGCGGCATCGGAAGCCGCGAGCGCCTCGATCCCCGCGCGCTCGCTCGCCGGCACGTCGGCCTTCTCGACGATCGCGCGCAGCCGCGCCGCCGGCGTGCGCTCCTGCGCGGCCACCGCGTCGAGTGCCTGCGCCTTGCCGGGCACGATGGTCGCGGCGCCGTACCAGGCGATCAGCGGCGCGGGATCGATCACCTCGAAGCGCCGGTCGTCGAGCTTGCGGAAGCGCGCCGGCGTGGTCCGGTCAGGCGGCTGCTGGATGTGGTTCTTGCCCTTGCCGTTGCGGTGGTGCGGCCCGTGCAGCACCCAGCGCACGTTGAACGCGGCGGCCAGCTCGGGCTGCTTGCGCAGGCGCGCGCGCACCTCGGCGTAGCGCGCGTCGTCGAACGGATCGCCCGACGGGTAGCCGCGCAGGTCGCGGATGCGCAGGCGCGAGCCCGGGCGCTGCTCCATGACGAATTCGTCGTAGACGCGCCACTCGCGCTCGACGTCGCCGAGCCCGGCCAGGAAGCGGCGGTCCTCCTGATCGTCCGTCGGCGCCTCGCGCGTGTTCAGGAAGCCGCTGCCGAAGCTGGCGACGTCCCACCAGCACAGGCCGAGCAGCGCGGCCACCAGCGCGCCCTGGTAGCGCACCGGGGCGGCGCTGAGCCCGAGCAGCAGGGCCGCCGCGACGCCGAACATGGTCAGCGACGTCCCGAAGCCCGGCATACCTACGACCGGCTTCGCGCTGCTGACGCCCTTCACCACGAGCAGCGCGGCGCCGAGCGCGACCAGCACGCCCGCCAGCGCCAGGCGCGCGCGCCGGCGCCGCAGCGGATCCTCTTCGAGCAGCGCGGCGAGGCCGTGCGCGGCGACCACCGCCAGCGCCATCGCGGTCACCAGCTTGTAGCGGTTCGGCTCGCGGAAGAAGCCGAAGCCGGGCACGTGCTCGACCAGCCAGGGTAGGAGCGGCGTGGCGCCGCCGAACGCGAGCAGCAGCGCCACCACGCCGATGGCCAGGAACAGCACCGGCACCCAGCGGTCGGCGCGCGGGCGCGCGACGATCGCGACGAACGCGAGCGCGACCACCGCCAGGCCCAGGTAGACGTCGACGATGCCGGCCCACGGCGCGATCATGCCCTGCAGCGTGCGCGCCGGCGGCAGCGCGGTGTTGAGCGAGTAGGCCAGGTTGCGTGCCGCGCCGCGCGTGGCCGATTCGGCCGCGACCGCGAGGCCGGGCAGGACCACGACCGCGAGCAGCGCCGAGGTCAGCACGCCCGCGACCGCGAGCACCTTGGTTTGCGCGAGCGCCTCGGGGCGCAGACGGCCGGCACGGTGCGCGTCGCGCAGCGTCTGCACCAGGCGCAGGAGGCCGTAGGCCAGGCACATGAGCAGGATGTAGAAGAAGCCCGGCGGCGGCCCGGCCGCGCCCGCCAGCCCGATCGCGCCGCCCAGCGCCACCGCGCGCCGCCACCAGCCGGCCTCGCGCGCGTGCTCGATCGCGCGGTCGGTCGCGATCCAGATGAGCGGCGCCCAGATCATGGGCCACGCCTGCGCCGAGGCCTTGTGGATGATCATCGGCACCGACACGATGAACACCACGCCGCCGAACGCAGCGGCCGCCGCGGGCAGCCGGCGCGTGCGCAGGAACGCGTGCACGAGCATCCCGGCGAGCGCCCAGTGCAGGAGCGCCTTGACCTGGATGGTCCACGCCGGCATGGCGCCGAGCGCCGCGCCCGGCAGCACGAACGCCCAGGTGACCGGGTAGTAGAGGCCGGTGACCGTGTCGCCGTAGAACGCGTAGCCGCCGCGATCGTAGGGGTTCCACAGCGGCCAGTCGCCGTGGCCGAGCGCGTTCGCGTAGTACGCGATGTCGGGCCAGTAGGACTCGGGGCAGTCCCAGCCGAACCACTGCTGCGGCTTGCCGCCTTCCGCCCACCAGATGGTGCGGTAGAGGAACAGCACCACGCCGATCATGAGCAGCGGTACCCACCACCACTCGGCGTGGCGGCGCAGCTGCGAGACGAGGCGCCTTACCGCGGTCACAAACGGCTCGGGATGCTAGGCGGCCGCGGCCTTCTCGACCAGCTTGCCCAGCCGCGGCAGCGCCTTCTCGACGTGCTCCTTGGCGCTGGGCCGCAGCTTCTCGTACATCTTCTTGATCGAGCCGTGCCGGGTGCGGCCGGCGCGCGCGTCGGTGACCTGGAGCAGCGCGTCGGCCGCCTGCGGGCCGCGCGCGGTCAGGTGCTCGGTGAACGAGCGGCCGTTGCCTGACTTCTCCCACTCGGCGTAGAAGGGCTCCAGCTTGCCGATCCACTCGTCGAGCAGGCCGTCGACGACCTCGGACACGAACTTGGGCGACATGGCCTTCACCAGCCCGTACCCGGTCTTGATCGCGATGCCCGAGAAGCCGCTCTTCGACTTCACTTCTTCGTCGATCATGACGCAGCAGTCGGTGATCACGCCTGCACGCACGGGAGGCTGGGTCATCTTCTCGGCAAGGGTCACGATCAGCTCCTTCTCAGGCGCCGCTTGGCGCTCAGCTTCACCACGTCCCATAACATGCGAGCGGCGTCGCGTCCCGGGGAAACCTTGGACTCGTCGACGTGGCGCCAGACGACCGGGACCTCGATCACCCGATGGCGCCCGCGCGCCAGGTACAGGATCTCCACGTCGAAGGCGAAGCCGTCGACCGTGGCCTCGGCGAACAGCGTGCGCGCGACGTCACCGCGGAACAGCTTGAAGCCGCACTGGGTGTCCTTGATGCCGCCCATGACCAGCGTGCGCAGGATCACGTTGAAGGTGCGACCCATGAGCTCGCGCATCGGGTGCTGGCGCGTGCGCACGTCGGAGCCGGGCAGCGCGCGCGACGCGATCGCGATGTCGGCGCCGTCCGCGCGCATGGCCGCGCGCAGGTGCTCGAGCTCCTCGATGGGCGTCGCGTGGTCGGCGTCGCAGAACAGCACCTCGTCGCCGCGCGTGGCCAGGATGCCGGCGCGCACCGCCGCGCCCTTGCCACGATTCGCCGGCAGGCTGAGCGCGCGCACCCGCGGCGCGCGCAAGCGGCGCTCGGCGACCACCAAGGCGGTGGCATCGGTCGAGCCGTCGTCGGCGACGATGAGCTCGTAGTCCTCGCCGCGCGCGTCGAGCCACGCGATGATCGCGTCGAGGGTGCTGCCGACGCGGGCTTCCTCGTTGTAGGCGGGGATGACGATCGAGATCATGAGGCGCTGGCTTCGGAGGGAGGCGCGGGTGCCGCGGCCGCGTCGCGTCGGTCGCGCCGGCGCTCGCGCCACAGCAGCGCGAGCGCCGCGACGAGGCCCAGGAGGGACAATGGCGCGAGCACGCGGTACGCGGTCGCCGGGTACTCCATCTCGATGTGGTGCGGCCCGGGCCCGACCAGCACGCCGCGGAACAGGCCGTTCGCCGGCACGATGTGCGCCGGCTGGCCGTCGACGCGCGCGCGCCAGCCCGGGTAGTAGCTCTCGTGGATCACGACCACGCCGGCGGCGGGCGCGTCGATCTCGGCGGTCAGGCGCGAGCGGCCGTAGCTGACGATGCGCCCCGTGGCCGACGGCAGCACGCCGCCGTCGCTGGCGCGCGCGGCCTCGTCGCCGTGCAGGGTGCCGCGCTCGAGCACCGCGACGGTGCCGGGCGTGGCGTTCTTGAGCGCGTCGAGCGCCTGCTGCTCGCCGCCGTCGACGATGGTGGCGGCGTCGATCCACATCACGGCGGGCGCGACCTGGGGCACCTCCCAGGCGCCCGCGTAGCGCACCGTGAGGCCGGTCTTGGTGAGCACGTTGGGCTTGGTGGTGGTCTTGCCCTCCTCGAGCAGCCAGCGCACGTTGGCGTGGCCGAGCAGGAGCGGGTTCGCCTGCACCATCTTGAGCAGGCGGGCGTAGCGGGCGAGCGCGAGCGGGTCGCCCTCGTAGCCGCCCAGGTCGCGGATGCCCAGGCGGATGCCGGGCCGGAAGCGCAGCACCTCGCGGTCGTAGACGCGCGCCTCGAGCGGCACGCCGGCCAGCTCGCCGGCGAGCTTGTCGCGCGGCACCGTCGGGATGGGATAGAAGTTCTTCTCCACGATGGGCGCGCGCGCGTGCCAGAGATCGACGCCCAGCACGACCACCGCCACGGCCAGGAAGATCTGCTTCCAGCGGCCCTCGCGGGTGACCAGCTGGTGCAGCGCCCAGGTCGAGACCACGAACGCGGCGACCGTCCACGCATAGGCGTCGCGGATGCCCTCGGCCTCCTTGCCCTTGGGCGCGGTGACCACGTAGCCGATGCCGAAGACGAGCAGCCCGAGGGCGCCGGCGCCGATCAAGACCCAGCCGTAGCGCCGGCGCGCCGCGGCGAGCTCGGTGCGCGCGAGCAGCGCCAGCCCCTCGGCGCCCAGGATGGACAGCGGCAGCATGGTCACATAGAGGTAGCGGTGCGCACGCCGGAAGAAGCCGAACGGCGGCACCAGCGACGCCGAGAAGGGCAGGAAGCCGGCCAGGTTGCCCATCGCGCACAGCACGCCCATGACCGCGGCGCCGGTCAGCACCAGGCGCCGCGCGGTCGGCTCGACCGAGAGCAGCGTGGCGGTCGCGAACAGCAGCACGATCGTGATGTACGGCGCCTCGCTGGGCGCCGGCATGCCGTGGACCATGAACGCCATCAGGTCTTCGCCGGTGAACGCGGTGGTGCCGACGAAGTCGAGATCGCGCGCGTCTCGGATGGTGTGCGTGACCATCTCGCTGGTGGCGTGGAGCTGCGCCGCGACCATGGCGACGAACAGCCCGCCCGCGATCGCGGTGGTCACCGCCGCGCGCTTCAGGTACGCGCGCGGGTCGCCGCTCGCGCGCGCGTGGTGCGCGATGGCCCAGGTGCCGTAGGGCACGACCACGATGAGCGCGTACCAGAAGGCGGCGGGCGCTCCGGTGAGCTGCGAGATGCCGAACGCGAGCGCGACGCCGCCGGCGCGGCCGGGCGTGGGCTTCTCCGACCACCAGTCGACCGCGAGCAGCATCCACGGCGCCCACGCCATGCCCCAGTTCAGCGCCGAGAACATCGCGTGCGAGAACGGGTAGCTGAGGATGAGGAAGATGCCGCCGGCGTAGCAGGCGGCTTCCGGCAGGCGGCGCCGGCGGAGGAACACGTAGGTGCCGAACGCCGCGATCCAGAAGTGCAGGACGATCTTGATGGTGACCAGCCACCACACCGGCCCGGTCAGGAAGGACAGCCCGACCAGGATCCAGTTGATCGGGTAGAGCACGCCCGCCTGCGGATCGGCGTGCAGCGGGTAGCCGCCGCGATCGAACGGGTTCCACAGCGGCAGCTCACCGGCGGCGAACGAGTCGTGCAGGAACTGCAGATCGCCCCAGTACTCCCACTGCGCGTCCCAGCCGAAGGCGCGGCGCGCGCCGTCGATGCCGGTCCACAGCCGCCAGAACACGGCCATGACGATGACGAGGAATACCGTCGCCGGGACCAGCCAGGACAGCGCGGACTTGAGCCGCGGCCTCTCGGCCAGCATGCCTCGCTAAGCCTTCAGCCCTTGATCGCGGAGAGCTTGCGCAAGGTCGGCGGGTCGAGGAAGACGAAGATCGAGTTGCCGAAGCTGAGGTACGCACCCGACCAGATCTGGGTGCGCACGCCCGGGCGCAGCCGCTCGCCGTTCAGATGCGTGCCGTTGCGCGAGTGCTCGTCGGTGACGAAGTACTCGTAGCGGCCGCGGTCGAAGATGAGCTTGGCGTGCTGGCTGGACACCGACTCGTCGGGGATGCGGAAGCTCGCCTGCCGGCTGCGCCCGATGGTCAGGGTGAGCATGCCGCCCGACGAGGCGCCCGAGACGTCGAGCGCGTACGCCGGGTTGTTGGCGTACTGCTTGGCGTAGTGCTTGGCCCAGTCGAGCGGCTCGTTGATGGCCGTTTGCACGGTCAAATTGCCGTCGTCGAGCAAGGCGCTATCTGGCTCGATCGCGAGCACCGCGACGAAGACAGGGGACGCGAAGAATTGATCGCGACGGATGTCGCTGAGCAATTCGAGCAACGTTGGAGTCTTGTCGAACTCCTGCGTATCCACGAAGCCACACTAGCACTGGACGCCGGCTGCTGACCACCCCGGGATCGGGGTAGCAAAAAGCGGCTCCCGGCGGAAGTCGGAGGCTATTCTCCGCGCGCCGATGAGCCCGCCTCCGTTTATCGTCCGTCTGGGCCACGGCCTCTCGCGCCGGCGCGAGTGGATCTGGGCGCCGCTGCTGATGTCTTTCGTGACCTTCTGGCTGTACCGGAGCGTCTGGATCCCGGCATCCGGGCAGGCTCCGCAGTGGTTCGGCGGTCGCACCATCGAGTCGTTCTGGCCCGACCTCTCGTACCTCGCGGGCGCGCTGCGGCACGGCGAGTGGCCGGCGTGGAACCCCTACGATCGGGGCGGCTACGCCTTCCACGCCGATCCGGAGGCGGGGATCTTCTACCCGCTCAACTGGCTGTTCGTGGTCCCGGGCGCGGTGCTGGGCAGCATGCCCGGCTGGGTGATCCAGCTGAAGGTGCTCCTGCAGGTGGCGATCGCGGGCACGCTGATGCACGCGTACCTGCGCACCAGGCGCCTGCCCGCACCGGCCGCGGCGCTCGCGGGAGTGGTGCTCATCGGGTCGATGCCCTGGGTCACGAGCGTCGTGTGGGCGTCGGCACAGGGCTGGCCCCTGGCGTGGGCGCCGCTCGTGTGGATGGCCACCGACCGGTTGATCGAGCGCGCGCGTGAGCCGGGTGGGTGGCGGCGCGCCGCGGCGCTGGCGGGATCGATCGGGATCGCCGGGTCGGCCGGATCGCCGGCGGGACTCTTCGAGCTGCTGCTGATCGGCGGCGGGTACGGCGCGTGGCGGCTGGGCGTCACGATGTGGAATGCGCGTGGCCCGGGCGCGCGTGGCCCGGGCGCGCGGCTGCGCGCGGAGGTCCTCGCGCAAGTGCGTGGGCTGGCCATGGCCGGCGCGGCGACGCTGGCCCTGCTCCTGGTCGTGGTCCTGCCCGGGCTGTCGCTCGCCGTCGATTCGCCGAGACAGGCGCTGGCGGCCTTCATGACTGTGCGCCACACGACGGTGGTGGCGCTGCTCCTCGCGGTGGGCGCGGCGCACGGCCTGGCCGGGTTGCTCGCCGAGGACGCGCGCGCCCGCCGCCGCGCGCTGATCGTGCTGGCCGGTGCGGTCGTGGCGGCGGCGGTCGGCGTCATGTATGTGGACACGGCCTCGTTCGGCCAGCCGCTCCTGCGGGCGCGCGAGGCACCGGTCGACGACCAGGAGGACCGTCGCTTCCTGGCCGGGTTCGAGGACGTGACGCACGACTGGCGCATCTACGACGAGTTCGTCATGGCGCAGCGCCCGGGCTCGCGCCTGCGCGTGCGCGACTTCCGCGGCGAGCCGGCCGGCGATCCATCCGGCGACGAGCGCTACACCGAGATCCTCGCGCGCCTGGTGCGCAACCCCGAGCTGCTCGGCGCGTACAACGTTCGTTACGTGCTGCACGGCGCGCACCGGCTGCACGGCAAGACCGAGAACCACATCCCGCAGGCGCCGGTGAACATGCGTCCGCAGCACTTCAGGAAGCTCGACGCGCGCCGCTTCGAGCTCGTCGGCGCCGCGCCCCTGGTGCTGTGGTACGGCGCGGCCACGGTCGTCGACCGCCGGCGCGCGCTCGAGCACGTGGTCATGCAGGAGGCGACGCCGGGCGGCCGGCGCGTCGCGGTCGTCGAGGCCGCCGACGTGCCGGCGGGCGCGAGGGACGCGCTGGCGCGCCTGAGCGCGGGGCCGGTCGTGCAGAAGCCGCCGGCGCCGGTACCGGGCGGGCTGCTCTCGTACGGTGCGAACCGCGTGGCGGTGAGCGTCACCGCGCCCGCCGAGGGCATCGTGGTGCTGAACGAGAAGTACGCGCCCGGGTGGAACGTCGAGGTGGATGGCCGCGCCGCGGCGCCGGTGCGGGTGAACTACCTGCTGCGCGGCGTCGTGGTGCCGGCGGGGACCCACCGGGTGGTGTGGTCGTACGCGCCGCGGGGCCACGCGGCGCTCGTCGGGCTGTGGGCGGCGGGCGTGGCGTTCCTGCTCGTGGCGGGAGGCTCGTGGCTGCGCGAGCGGCGGCGGAGCGTGGCGGGAGTCACGCCTGCAGGAGCAGGATGAGCGCGGCCGCGGCGCCGAGGATCACGAGCAGCGCGATGGCGAGGGGCAAGCGGGCGGCGCGTCGGGGCGCGGGCGGCGCCGGTG
>JBKJOI010000613.1:0-9285 GCA_046595695.1 Haliangiales bacterium
GCAGGTCGCGAGCGCGGCCCAGGTCAGCGGCATCGACACCCGCGCGTCGGGCGTCGGCCGCACCGAGTACGCGCTGGCGGTGGTGCGGTCGCGCGCGTTCTCGGTGCGGCCGACGCCCGACGCGCGGGTGTCGATGCCGCTGACCTGGGCCGCGCTCGCGACCTGCGATCCCGCGGCCTACACCCTGCGCACGGTGCCGGCGATGTTCGCGCAGGATGGCGACGCTCACGCCGGCATCGACGAGGCTGCCGGCGAGCTCGACGGGCTGCTCGAGCTGGCCGCGCGCCACGAGGCCGAGGGCCTGGGCGACGCGCCGTGGCCGCCGCACTACCAGAAGCAGCCGGGCGAGCCCCGGCGCGTGGCGCCGTCGAAGCGGCGTGCGCCGGCGGGCGAGGCGAAGCACAAGCGCGAGCGCACGAGCGAAGCAACGAGCGAAGCGACGAGCGAGGGAACGACCAACGCTGAAGGTGAAGCCACGGCCAGGAGCAAGGGCCGGATCAAGGGCAACGGCAACGGCCGCCGTCAGCCGTCGCACCCGCTGATCGAGATCGGCCATGCTCTGCACACCGCCGACGCGCTGGCCGGGCTCGAGCGCTGGAAGGCGCGGCATCCCCAGGTGGCGAAGCTGCTCGAGCCCGCGGACGTGCTGGTCGATTCGATGCGCGGCCGATACCGGACGTGGACGCGCGTGCGGGTGAACCTGCGCCACGTGCCACCCGAGCTGCGCCCGACCGAGGAGCCGCTCGATCCCGACGAGGACATCTCCACGGCTTGAGCGTGGCCGCCGATGCCGGGTCGCCCGTGACGGCGAGCACTTGCAAGCGGGAGCTGAACCGCAGTCGGCCACCAGCGAGGATCTCGTGCCGGTCGCCACCAGCCGTGACGACACGGAGAACCTGGACCCGTGGAACGCCGCGCTCCACGCGGGCGTCGAGTTCTAGCTCTTGCCCGATGGTAGGCTGGTGTCCACCAGCCGATGCGAGCGCCCGGAACCGAGAATCAGCCGGACGCTCCCGTCGGTAGCTCAGCGACCACGCAGGTCACGACGGGCTCCGGCTCAGACGGTGAGGCCACGCCGGCAGCGGTCGACCTCATCCAGCTGATCAAGCTGCCGATGCGCGATCCGTCGCGCTACGAGATCCTCGGCGAGCATGCCCGCGGCGGCATCGGCCGAATCCTGCGCGCCCGCGACCTGGAGCTCGGCCGGGTGCTCGCGGTCAAGGAGCTCATCTCGAGCAACCTGCTCGCGGAGGCGCGCTTCGTGCGCGAGATCGGCATCACGGCGCGCCTCGAGCACCCGGGTATCGTGCCCGTGCACGACGCGGGCCGGCGCGCTGGTGATGGCCGGTCGTTCTACACGATGAAGCTGGTTGCCGGTTCGTCGCTGCGCGAGGTGGTAGCGCGGACCCGCGATCTCGAGGGCCGGCTGGCGCTCACGCCGCGCGTGCTCGCGGTCGCCGAGGCGGTCGCGTACGCGCACAGCCGCGGCGTGGTCCACCGCGATCTGAAGCCGTCCAACGTGATCGTCGGGGAGTTCGGCGAGACCATCGTGATCGACTGGGGCCTGGCCAAGGTCCTGGGCGACGACTCGGACGAGCTGTTCGCCGACGTACCGGGCGCCGACGCCGACCTCACGCGGGTCGGCCACGTGATCGGCACGCCCTCGTTCATGCCGCCCGAGCAAGCGCGGGGCGAGCCCGCGGGCACGAGCGCCGACGTCTACTCGCTGGGCGCGATCGCGTACTTCGTGCTCAGCGGCCAGGTGCCCTACGAGGGCGGCTCGAGCGACGAGGTGCTCCTCAAGGTGGTGACCGCGCCGCCGGTGCCGCTGCGGGTGCACGCGCCCGGTGTGCCCATCGACCTGGCGGCGATCGTCGAGAAGGCGATGGCGCGCGATCCGGCGGCGCGCTACCCGAGCGCGCGCGAGCTGGCCGTCGACCTGCGCCAGTACCAGGCGGGCCGCTTCGTCGAGGCGCGCGAGTACGCGTGGTGGGAGCCGTTCGTGCGCTGGCTCGACCGGCACCGGCTGCTCGCCGCGGTGACGCTGGTCTTCCTGGTGCTCGGCGCCACCGGGATCACCTGGTCGCTGCGCCGCGAGCGCGAGCTGCGCGAGGGCGCCGAGCAGCAGCGCGCGCGCGCCGAGCAGCAGCGCGGCCGCGCCGAGCAGCAGACCCTGGCCTTGCTCGAGACCCAGGCGCGCCGCGAGCTCGACGCCGGCCGCCCGCTGCGCGCCGCGCCGCTCCTCGCCGAGGCCCTGCGGCGCGAGCCCGACCGCGCGCTCTTCCGCCACATGCTCGCCGATGCCTCGGGTCCGAGCCTGGCATATATCGGGACCCTGGTCGGCCACGAACGCGACGTGGTGAGCACCGACTTCAGCCCCGACGGCAAGCTGCTGGCCACCGGCTCGAGCGACGACACGGTGCGGATCTGGCACGTCCAGACCGGCGAGGTCCGGCGGGTGCTGCGCGGTCACGAGCGCGGCGTCGAGGACGTCGAGTGGACCCACGGCGGCGCGCAGCTGGTGAGCCTCGACGGCACGGCGGCGCGGCTGTGGCGCGTGAGCGACGGGGCGCTCCTGCGCACCTTCCCGGGCAGCGGCAAGAGCATGGCGCTCACGCCCGACGGCAAGCAGCTCTGGGTGGGGCGCTCGGGCGGGCAGCTGCGCGTCTTCGACGTCGACAGCGGCGCCGAGCTGCTGTCGCTCGCCGCGCACAGCGACCGGATCCACGCCATCACGATCGATCCGGCCGGACGGCGCGCGCTGACCGCGGGCTGGGACGGCCGGATCAAGGTCTGGGACACCGCCACGCGCTCCCTGATCCGCACGCTCGAGGACCACCAAGCCGGGCTGCGCTTCGTGAGCTTTCGTGCCGACGGCCGTTACTTGATGACCGGCGCCGAGGACGGCACCATCCTGCTGCGCGACGGCGCCACGCTCGAGGTCGTCGATCGCCTGGCACTGCCGAGCGCCTCGCACGCGACCGGCGGCTGGTTCGGCGCCGACGGCCTGACGCTGGTGACGATCAGCGCCGACGGCGGCCTGAGGATCTGGCACACCGACAGCGGCAGCGTGCTCGTCACCATCGACGCGGTCGCGCAGGGCAAGCTCTTCGACGCCTCGATGTCGCCCGATCGGCGCATCCTGGTCACCGCGACGCTGCGCACGGTGCACGTGTGGGATCCCTACCGCGGCGTGCAGTTCCGCGTGTTCGCCGGCGGCTCACCCGGCTCGAGCGCGTTCGAGCCGGGCGCGCTCTCGGCCGATGGGCAGCGGCTGGTTGCGGCGCGCACCAGCCCCGACGGCCCGCCGTGGATTCGCGTCTGGGATCCGGTGAGCGGTGCGCTGGTGAGCACCTGGCAGGACCAGGGCCTGCCGTACTCGGTGGCGATCAGCCGCGACGGCGGACGCATCGTCGTCGGCGACATCGCCGGCACGCCGGCGCGCCTCTACGACGGCCACAGCGGTCGGCTGGTGGCGCGGCTCCTCGGCCACCGCCAGATGGTCTACAACGTGGCCATCAGCGCCGACGACCGGTACATCGCGACGGCGAGCTACGATCGCACCGTGCGGCAGTGGCAGACCGAGGACGGCCTGCCGGTCGGGCCGGTGATCGAGCTCGAGGTCCGGCCCACCGCGGTCGCCTTCGATCCGGACGGCACGCGGCTCGCCGTGGCCACCGAGCGCGGCGAGGTGCGCATCTACGACCGCGCGCAGGGCACGCTCTTGCGCTCGTTCGCGGCGCACCTGACCTGGATCGAGGACATCGAGTGGTCGCCCGACGGTACCCGGCTGGTCACCGCTGGCCGCCAGGACCACACCGGCAAGGTCTGGGATCTCGTCGGCAACGCGCCGCCCGTGCTGCTCAGCGGTCACGCCGACAACCTGATCCGCGCCTCCTTCAGCCCCGACGGCAAGACCATCGCGACCGCCTCGGTCGACGAGACCGCGCGCCTCTGGGACGCTCGCACCGGTGACCTGTTGCGCTTCTTCCCCGGCGCCAACCAGACCGCGGCGTTCAGCCCCGACGGGAGCTCGCTGTACACCACCGGCCTGGGTGACTATGCGGTGGCGTGGAACCTGAAGGTCGACGACCGCGACGCCGGCTATCTCGCCGCCCGGCTCGAGTCGGTCTCGCCGTGGCGCCTGCAGGAGGGCCGGCTGGTGCTGCCGGACAAGGCCAGCCCGTGAGCAGGGGAGGCACTCACTGCAGGATGGACAGCTCGCTGATGCCCCACCAGTGATCGAAGCCCGAGCCGATCTGCCGGATGCGCAAGTAGCGCGCGTCCCGCGGCGCGAACAGGATCTGCGTCACCTCGCTGCCCAGGCCGATGGCGGCGGGCGCGAACGTCGCGTCGTCGGTGGATAGCTCGAGCTGATAAGCCGACGGGTAGTCGGTGGCGTTGGAGACCAGCCGCACCTCGCGGATGTTGAACACGCCGCCGAGATCGAGGCGGAACCACTCGTCGCCGTACTGGGGGTTCTTGCCGGAGGCCCAGCGGCTCGTGGCGTTGCCGTCCAGCGCGCCGGCGGCCGGATCCGCGGCGCTCGAGTGGCTGGCAGTCGCGCTCCACGCGGCGCGGTTGGGGTCGAGGCCGCCGTCGCCGCCGGGGGTGCCGGCGTCGGGCGAGCCGGTATCGGGCGTGCCTGGCGGCAGCGTGCAACCCACGCGGAGCTCGTGGATCGTCCACCAGTTGCCGGCGGGGGCGCCCTGGGTGAGGCGCAGGCGCAGGTGCCGCGCCGCGTGCACCGGGAAGGCGACCGTCAGGATGGGCCCGGGATCGACGCTGCCGGGGCTGGCGCCGCCGAGGAAGCGCGCGAAGCCGCTGCCGTCGTCGTAGGAGGCGAGGATCTCGACGCCGCGCGGATAGTCGCCCACGCCGTCTGCGGCGTAGGCCGACTCGATCGCGACCTGGTCCACCAGTACGAAGCCGCCGAAATCGATGTCGAGGTACTGGCCCGTGCTCTGCGCGCTGCCGGTCGACCAGCGCGAGGGCAGGAGCCCGTCGATGGCGTGAGCGGGCGGGTTGACCGGGTGCGACTCGGAGGCGCTCGTGGTCCACGCGGCCGGGTTGCAGGAGCCGAGCTGGGCGCCGCGCGGAATCGTCGGGTCGTCGACGAATGCGTCGGCCACGGTGGCGTCGACCGGGCTAGGGTCGCCATCGCTCGCGTCCACGGTCGGGACCGGCGCCGAATCGGCGGCGGGCATGCCGTCCGGGGCCGGCTGCTGCGACAGCTCGTCGAGGTCGCACCCGGCGGCGGTAGAAAGAGCAGCCAGGTAGATGGAAAGCATCCGGCAGGTCGGATTCATATCTTCTCCGTGTACAGAAGCAACGCGTCGTCGACCGACGCGTGATCGGTCGCGCTACGTGTAGCAAGGGTTGCGCCATGAAGAGAACAGGCGAAATGGTCGGAAGCGTGCGCAGAAGGCCGTTCGGTGCGGTCTAGCGCACCGCAGCTGGAGTGCGCGGTGCGGCGTGCCGCGCCGCGGTCACCGCGCGCCGCGGAGAGCGTCGAGCGCGTGGTCACGCGAGTTACGTGTGCTCCCGGCGAACGCGACGTGCGGCATGTCAGATGCAATGAGCGGCGCGGAGGTGCGGTCCCAGGTTGCACCTCCGAAACCACGATGAAACCCGAGGCCATGATCGCACCGCCTGCAGCCACCGTCGTCACCGCCGGCACCTCGTCGGGCGTCGCCACGCCCGTGGCGGCAGCGGCCATGCCCGCTGCCGCCGCCGAGCTGGCGCTGCAGCTGACCGGCATCGACAAGCGCTTCGGCGGCGTGCACGCGCTACGCGGCGCCCAGCTCGAGGTGCGCCGCGGCGAGATCATGGGCCTGTGCGGCGAGAACGGCGCCGGCAAGTCGACGCTGCTCAAGATCCTCTCCGGCGTGCACCCGTACGGGTCGTACGAGGGCAACGTGATCGTCGAGGGCACGGTGCGCCGCCTGGCCGGCCCCGCCGACGCGCGCAGGGCGGGCATCGCGGTCGTCTACCAGGAGCTCACGCTCGTCCCCGAGCTCACCGTGGCGCAGAACCTGCTGCTCGGGCGCGAGCCCGGGCGCTTCGGCTTCGTCGACGACGCGCGCCTCGAGGCGATCGCGCGCGCCGACCTGGCCCGCTTCGGCTTCGCCGAGCGGATCGATGTGCGCAAGCCGGTCCAGGAGCTGGGCATCGGGCTGCAGCAGGTGGTCGAGATCGTGCGCGCGCTGCCCCAGGCCGCGAAGATCCTCGTGCTCGACGAGCCGACCGCCGCGCTCACCGAGCGCGAGACCACCATGCTCATGCAGTGGCTCGGCTCGCTGCGCGCGCGCGGCACCACCTGCATCTATGTCTCGCACCGCCTCGACGAGATCTTTACCCTCTGCGACCGCGTGACCGTGCTGCGCGACGGGCGCACCGCGGCCACGCTGGTCACGGCCGAGACCACGCCTGACGAAGTGGTCAGCGAGATGGTCGGGCGCTCGGTCGGTAGCCGGACGCGCACGCGCGCGGTCGCGCCGTCCGCGAGCGTCGAGCCGGTGCTCGCGGTCGAGGACTTCCACGTGCACCGCCCCAAGCTGGCCGCGCGCGGCGCGGGCGCGAACGGTGACGCGGCGGTGCACCGCTTCGTGGTCGAGGGCGTCTCGCTCACGCTGCGCCCGGGCGAGATCGTCGCGGTCTGCGGCGCCATGGGCTCGGGCCGCACCGCGCTGCTGTCGTCGCTCTTCGGCAGCGCACGCTCGGGCACGAGCGGCCGCGTGCTCGTCTCCGGCGCGCCGGTCACGCTCGACTCGCCGATCGCCGCGATCCGGCATGGCCTCGCCTTCCTGCCCGAGGACCGCAAGGGCCGCGGCATCGTGCCGTTCATGACCGTGGGCCAGAACCTGGCGCTGCCGTCCCTGGCCAGCCCCGAGGCCATGGGCGGGCTGGCGGGCGTCGGCCTGGTCGACGCCGCCATGGAGACCCGGCTCGCCGACCGCCACATCCGCGCGCTGCGCATCCGCGGCGACGCCGACGCCCAGGTGATCACGCTGTCGGGCGGCAACCAGCAGAAGGTCGTGCTGGGCAAGTGGCTGGAGCGCAAGCCGAAGATCCTGCTGCTCGACGAGCCGACCCGTGGCGTCGACGTCGGCGCGCGCGAGGAGATCTACGGCATCCTCGAGGATCTGGCCGCCGGCGGCGTGGCCATCCTGTTCGCGTCGTCGGATCTCACCGAGGTCCTGCGCCTGGCGCACCGCCTGATCGTGCTGCGCGACGGCCGCATCGTCGGCGAGCTCGCCGGCGCGACCGCTTCCCAGGAAGCCATCGTCCAGCTCAGCACCGGCGCGGTCGCCGCCGCGTCCGCGGCCGCCTCGCCCGTCGCCGGCGTCCCGACTCCGACTCCCAACCCCACGAAAGCACAGCCATGGTCCAACCCATAGCCTCCGGCACACGCACCGCGCCTCGCGGGCCGCTGCCGGCCACCGGCTTCCGCCAGTCACGCACGCTGCGCACCGCGTGGGTGCTGCTGCTGCTCTGGGCGGGTCTCGCCCTCTACCCGGGCACGCGCGAGGCCTTCCTCACGCCCGGCAACCTGAGCAACATCACCGCGCAGGTGGCCGAGCTGGTCATCATCAGCGTCGGCATGACCTTCGTCGTGCTGACCGGCGGCATCGATCTCTCGGTCGGCGCCGGCATGGCCTTCTTCGGCGTGATCGCCGCGACGCTACAGATCGATCACGGGCAGCCGGCGTGGGTCGCGATCCTGGCCGCGCTCGCCGCCGCCGTGCTCATGGGCCTGTGGCACGGCTTCCTGGTCGCCAAGCTGATGATCCCGCCGTTCATCGCGACGCTGTCCGGCTTCCTCGCCTACCGCGGGCTCGCGCTCTTGCTCTCCGACGCGCGCGGGCTGTCGCCCATGAATCCTGACTTCGCCTTCCTGGGCGGACGCATCCCGGCGTCCTCGGCGACGCTGGTGCTCGTCACCGGCTTCGTGACCGGCATCAGTCTGCTGGTGCTGCGCCACCGGCGGCGCCGCTCCTTCGGGTTGCCCGAGGAGAACCCGGCCCTGCTCTGGGGACGCTGTGCCGCGATCACCTTCGTGTTCGGCGCGACCATGTGGATCTACCAGAACAGCATGCCGGTGCCGGTGCTCATCGCCGGCTTCGTGGTCGCGATCGGTGCCCTCCTGCTCGGCTCGAGCCGCCTCGGCCGCTACGCCTTTGCCGTCGGCGGCAACGCCGAGGCCGCGCGCCTGTCCGGCGTGCCGGTCGTGCGCGTGAAGGTCGCGGTCTACCTCCTGACCTCGATCCTGACCGCGGTCGCCGCGCTCATCGCGGCCTCGCGCACCAACGGCGTGACGCCCGGCAACATGGGCCTCATCCGCGAGCTGCACGTGATCACCGCGGTGGTGATCGGCGGCACCAGCCTCTCGGGCGGGCGTGCCACCATGCTCGGGACGCTGCTGGGCGCGCTCATCTTCGGAACGCTCTCGAACGGGATGAACCTGCTGAACCTGAACTCCAACTGGCAGCTCATCATGACCGGCTTGATCATCCTCGGCGCCTCCACGCTGGACTCGTGGTCGACGAGGAAGGAGGCACATTGATGTCGATTCCGCTGAAAGCTCTGCGCCTGGCGCCGCTCGTCGCCCTGCTCCTCGCCACCGGTGCCTGCAAGGTCGAGACCGGCAGCGAGGGCGCGCCGGCGACGGCCGCCGCGGGCGGCAACAAGGTCGCCTTCCTGCTCTCGACGCTGCAGGAGGAGCGCTACAAGAAGGACCAGCGCTACTTCGAGGAGGCGGCGAAGGGCCACGGGCTCGCGCCGTTCACGCTCTCCGCCGACAACGACAACGCGCGCCAGCTCTCGCAGATCGAGGACGCCCTGTCGCGCGGCGCCAAGGTGCTGGTGATCCAGCCGACCGACAGCGCGGCCGCGGGCAGCTACGTGGCGCGCGCCCACGCCGCGGGCGCCAAGGTCGTCGCCTACGACCGCTCCATCCCGGGCGCCGACTTCTACGTCGCGCACGACAGCTTCCGCGTCGGCCAGATGCAGGCCGAGGAGGCCATCAAGGCCACCGGCGGCAAGGGCCACTACGTGCTGCTGAACGGCCAGTCGGGCCACAGCGTCGCCAGCGAGATCGCGCGCGGCTACCACGAGACGCTCGCGCCCTACGTGAAGAGCGGCGCGATCACCATCGTCGTCGAGAAGAACCACGACGCGTGGTCGCCCGAGCAGGCGCTCAACACCGTCGAGGACGCGCTGTCCAAGACCAAGGGCGACGTGCAGGCGATCCTGGCCAACAACAGCGGCATGGCGCGCGGCGCG
>JBKJOI010000013.1:0-3150 GCA_046595695.1 Haliangiales bacterium
TGAAAATCGCGCTTTGCAGGGCCCCGGCCTTGAGCAGCGCCGCCTCTGCCTGCTTGCGGGCGGTGTTGTCCGTGCCGATCAGCAGGTAGCCGATGATGGCGCTTTGGGCGTCGCGCAACGCCGTGACCGACACGACTGCCGGGAAACGCGTGCCGTCTTTGCGGATGTAGGTCAACTCGTAGATGTCCTCGATGCCGCGCGACGCCTTGAACACCAGTGCCTCGAAGCCCGGCGTGATCGGCGTGCCGAGCTCAGCGCTCAAGGTTTTGGCGCGCGCGATGACCTCCTGCGGATCCGAGATATCCGCCGGGGTGTTCTTGTTCACCACGTCGGCGGCCGCATAGCCGAGCATGCGCTCGGCGCCGACGTTGAAGATCTGGATCACGCCCTTCGCGTCGGTGGCGATGCTCGAGAAGTTGGCGCTGTTGAAGATCGCGCTCTGCAGCGCGGCTCCTGCCTTGAGCAGCGCCTCTTCGCGTGTATCGTGGACTAGCAAGGTGGGCGAGTTCTGCGAACGTTGGCGTAGGGCATTTGCCCTCGAACGTTAGCACTCTTACATCTTTTTCAGCTTCATTTTCAGCGCCCGATGACCGCCGCGGGCAGCCGGGGCGTGATCTGCACGCCGCCCGAGCGACGCAGGGTGAGCTTGTAGACCTGCCCCTGCACGACCTTCACGTGCGGCGCCTCGCCCTGGGCGACCCGGATGCCCTTGGCGGCGGCCTCCTTTGGATCGTTCGCGTAGGTCCAGAAGCGATCCCAGATCTGCTTCTCGAAGTCCCCGGGCGCGACGTCGACGCGCGCGAGCTCGGGGATGGGTGACGTGGCCTCGGTCGTGAACAGCGGCACGCCCTCGATCGGCTGCTGGCGGTCGCCGAAGGCGCGCCGGAAGAGGAGCAGGCTCTTGCCGCGCGTGCCGTCGCCCTCCTCGACGAAGGCGCGATCGAACTGCACGACCAGCGCGTCGATATAGACCTCCTCGCCGGGCAGCACCATGGCGCGCTGGAAGGCGGTCTCCTCGGTGCCCGGCTTGTACTGCACGAAGGTCAGGTGCATCTGCTTCTGCCCCTGCCCGTCGGTCTCCACGCGATCGACGCGCAGATCCGCGACCAGCTCCTCGGCCCAGGCGCGGTCGAGCTGCAGCCCCAGCTTCTGGATCACCCGCTGCTGCTCGGCGATGGTGCGGTCCTTCACCGTGGCGGTGCGGTAGACCACGGTGCCGATCACCGCGAGCACCATCAGCGGCGACGCGTACAGCAGGAAGCGGAACACCTCCCGGAGGCGCGGCGCAGAGGGCGAAGGCGAGGCCATGGCGCATCGTACACCGGCGACGGTCGCGAGGATCAGCGGCCGTCGTCTCGTAGCGCGCGCGCCCGTCCCCGTGGTAATCCCATGCGCCATGGGCACAGCGATCCGCGTCGAAGAGGCGCTCTCCGGGCGCGTTCCAGTCGGTAGTGACGTCGAGATCCGCGGCTGGGTGCGCACACGCCGCGACTCGAAGGCCGGCATGTCGTTCATCCACGTCTCGGACGGCTCGTGTTTCCAGCCGATCCAGCTGGTCGCGAACGCCGACCTCGCCAACTACGAGAGCGAGATCAAGAAGCTCACCAGCGGCTGCGCGCTGATCGCGCGCGGCAAGCTGGTCGCGTCGCAGGGCAAGGGTCAGTCGGTCGAGCTGGTGCCGACCGAGATCCAGGTGGTCGGCTGGGTCGAGGATCCCGAGACCTACCCGATGCAGCCCAAGCAGCACACGATGGGGTACCTGCGCGAGGTCGCGCACCTGCGCCCGCGCACCAACCTGACCGGCGCGGTCGCGCGTGTGCGCAACACCCTGGCCTTTGCGACGCACCGCTTCTACCAGGAGCGCGGCTTCCACTGGGTGCACACGCCCATCATCACCGGCTCCGACGCCGAGGGCGCGGGGGCGATGTTCCGCGTGTCCACGCTCGACCTCGCCAACGTGCCGCGCACGCCCGAGGGCAAGGTCGACTTCGGCCAGGACTTCTTCGGCCACGAGACGCACCTCACGGTCTCCGGGCAGCTCAACGTCGAGTCGTACTGCCTGGCGCTGTCGCGCGTGTACACCTTCGGGCCCACCTTCCGCGCCGAGAACTCCAACACGCGCCGCCACCTGGCCGAGTTCTGGATGATCGAGCCAGAGATCGCCTTCGCCGATCTCTCCGACGACATCGATCTCGCCGAGGCGTTCCTGAAGTCGATCTTCGCCGCGGTGCTGGCCGAGCGTCCCGACGACATGGCATTCTTCGCAGAGCGCGTCGACAAGGAGTGCATCAAGCGGGTCGAGAGCTTCGTGACCGCGCCCTTCGAGCGCATGGAGTACACCGAGGCGATCGCGCGCCTGGGGAGCAGCAAGAAGAAGTTCGAGTACCCGGTCGCCTGGGGCATGGACCTGCAGTCGGAGCACGAGCGCTGGCTCACCGAGGAGCACGTCGGCCGTCCCGTGGTGGTCATGAACTACCCGAAGGACATCAAGGCCTTCTACATGCGCCAGAACGACGACGGCAAAACCGTCGCGGCCATGGACGTGCTCGCGCCCGGCATCGGCGAGATCATCGGCGGCAGCCAGCGCGAGGAGCGCCTCGATCGTCTCGACCAGCGCCTCGACGAGATGAAGCTCGAGAAGAAGGACTACTGGTGGTACCGCGACCTGCGTCGCTACGGCACCGTGCCGCACGCCGGCTTCGGGCTCGGCTTCGAGCGCGCCATGCAGTACCTCACCGGCGTCGAGAACATCCGTGACGTGATCCCGTTCCCGCGCGCGCCCCGGCAGGCGGAGTTCTAGGACGCGGCGCGCCGGACACGGAGACAGGATCTGCCTTGGTAGATCCTGTCCCCCTTAGGACGAGCGCGGCAGGCGCGCGGGCGCCGAGACCTCGAACGCGGGGCCCGCGTACGGCACGTTGCTGACTTCGGTGGCGGTCTCCTCGTCGCAGATCGAGGCCAGCGCGGGCACCTCGGCGACGATGCTGCAGACGACCACCGAGATGTCGTCGGAGAGCCCGACCGCGCCGGAGAAGCCGCGGAAGTCTTTCATGATGTCGGCGAGCAGCTCGCGGCTGCGCGGCGACGGCGCGTTCAGCACCGCGGTGCGCGTGGCGTCGCGCAGGCGCCGCAACCCGAAGACACGCCCGG
>JBKJOI010000178.1:0-6483 GCA_046595695.1 Haliangiales bacterium
CGTCGCGCCAACCCGACTGCAGCTCCTCGTAGCGGGCGTGGGTCTCCTTGATGCTCACGCGGTAGACCGAGACCTTCTTGATGATGTCGCGCTGGTTGCGGACGAAGTACGAGATCATCGAGGCGCTGGCCGCCACCGTGAGGACCAGCCCGAGCGGCCCGCCGATCGCGTAGCGCAGCCCGAACCTCAGCGCGACCACCGCGGCGGCGCCGATCGCGACCCGCTTGGTGCCGGTGCCGTCGACGACCGAGTCCTTGGCCAGCGCGAACGCGGTCTGTCCCGAGGCGATCAGCAGCGCGATGAAATTGCCGCGCCGGGTGGTCCAACCGCGGTCGTAGTACTCCTTGATCGCGACCTTCAGAAAGTTGTCGAAATCCGCATAGATGCTACGGCCCGACGCATCGGGCGCGCGCGCCTGGGGATCAGCGTCGGTCGAAGACGAAGCCATGACGAAAAGCGTAACACTAAATCCCTGGGCACGCCCGGACGTCCATACTTGGTGGACACGCCGAGCAGACGCCGATCTTCGCCAGGCTCTGGACGCGCCGTCACGTTGACACCACCCATGACCACGAACAGAGTAACCACACGATGAAGCGGGCCCCCTTCGCCCTGGTGGTGGCTGCGGCTGCCCTGATCGCACCGCGCCTCGCCCTCGCCGACCTCAAGATCGCCGACGCCAAGTTCCTGAAAGGCGACTACGTCGGGGCGATCAAGGAGTACCGCGCCACCAAGGGCAAGGACGCCGGCCGCGCCGCGCTGCGCCTGGGCTATGCGCTCTTGCGCACCGGCGACCACGCGGGCGCCGAGAAGCTCGGCCGCGAGAACGCCAAGGCCAAGGACGCCGCGCTCGCGGCCGACGCGAAGGTGCTGCTCGCCGAGACGCTGCGCGCCACCGGCCGCTACGCCGACGCGCGCACCATCCTCGAGGCCACCGTGAAGGCGCGGCCGACCCACCTGCGCGCGCGCGTGCAGCTCGGGCTGGTCTACCTGGACGTCGGCGAGCGCGACCTGGCCGCGACCATCTTCCAGGGCTTCTACGACGACTGGTCGAGCGACAAGATCGATCAGAACAGCGCCGAGCAGCTCATGTACGTGGCCATCGCGGCGCGCCACTCGGAGGGCTACGAGGACGCCAACGACACCTTCCGCGACGCCGTCGACAAGGACGGCAACCTGCTCGAGGCCAACGTCGAGTGGGGCTGGCTGTTCCTCGAGAAGTACGCCGCCGGCTACGCCGAGCAGTCGTTCGACGAGGTGCTCAAGGTCGACGCCAACCACCCCGACGCGCTGACCGGCCTGGCGCGCGTGAAGCTCGAGCAGAACTACGACGTGAAGGCGGCGTTCGACCTGATCGCGCGCGCGCTGGCGCAGAACCCGCGCCACGCCGGCGCGCTCGCGCTGCGCGCCGAGCTCGAGATCGACAACGCCCAGTACGACGACGCCAAGCGCACGCTCGCCGCGGTGTTCGCGGTCAATCCGAACGACGGGGACGCGCGCGCGCTGCTCGCGACCACCTACTGGCTACGCGACGACCTGGGCGGCTACGACGGCGAGCGCAAGAAGGCGTTCGCGGTGAACCCCAAGGACGCGCGCTTCTACCACATCATCGCCGACTTCGCGGTCAAGGAGCACCGCTACAAGGAGGCCATCGCACTCGAGGAAGAGGCGCTCAAGGTCGATCCCAAGTACCACGCGGCGCTGGCCGCGATCGGCACCGGCTACCTGCGGCTCGGCGAGGAGCAGAAGGGCCTCGAGTTCCTCAACAAGGCGTGGGAGCGCGACAGCTTCAACGCGCGCACGTACAACATCCTCAACCTGTTCGACGACGTGATCCCCAAGGAGTACGTCTTCGCGGTCTCGAAGCACTTCAAGATCCGGATGCAGAAGGACGAGAAGCCCATGCTCGAGCGCTACGTGCCGCGCACGCTCGAGAAGGCGTTCGACGACATGGTCAAGCGCTACGGCTTCACGCCCAAGCTGCCGACCATCGTCGAGCTGTTCGCGGATCCGGATCACTACAGCGTGCGCACCGTCGGGCTGCCCAACCTGGGCGCGCTGGGCGTGTGCTTCGGCAACGTGATCACGGCGATCTCGCCGTCGGCGGGCAACCTGAACTGGGGCATGGTGCTGTGGCACGAGCTCGGCCACGTGTTCGCCATCCAGCTGTCGAGCTCGCGCGTGCCCCGCTGGTTCACCGAGGGGCTGTCCGAGTACGAGACGGTGATCGCGCGCAAGGAGTGGCGGCGCGAGAACGACGCCGACGTGTGGGTCGCGCTCGCGGCCAGCAAGCTGCCCTCGGTGGTCGATCTGAACGCGACGTTCCTGCGCGCGCGCGACATGGGCGAGATGACGGTCGCCTACCATATGTCGTCCTTGGCCATCGAGTTCATCGCGACGCGCTGGGGCTTCCCGAAGATCGTCGAGGGGCTCAAGCTCTACGGCAAGGGCAAGAACGACACCCAGGTGATCAAGGCGATCACCGGGCTCGAGCCGGCCGCGTTCGACGTCGAGTTCAAGCAGCACCTGGAGAAGCGCCTCGTCGCCTACCAGGGCTCGTTCAAGATGAACACCGCCGGCCTCGACGACGTCGTGAAGCTGGAGAAGACCGCGGCGGAGAAGCCCGCGGATCTCGACGCCATGGCCGACGTCGCGGTCGGCTGGCTGGTGAACCAGAACGCCGACAAAGCCGACAAGGTCGCGCAGAAGGTGCTGGCCGCGGACGCCAAGAACAAGAAGGCGCTGTGGGTGCGCGCCGAGCTCGCCTTTCTGACCGGCGCGGACGCGGCGGAGACGCGGCGGCGGCTCGAGGCGCTGATCGCCGCGGGTGGCGACGGCTACGACGCGCGCATCCGCCTGGGCATCCTGGCCACGCGCGCGGGCGACCTGAAGGAGGCCGAGACGCAGCTGCAGGCCGCAAAGAAGCTGGATCCCGAGCGCGGCGAGCCGTACCAGATCCTCGCCGAGCAGTTCTTCAAGGCCGGGCGCGAGGACGACGCGCTGCGCGAGCTCGAGGCCTACGTGTACATCGAGCAGATGGAGTACGCGCCGCTCGGCAAGCTGGTCGAGAAGCACGCCGCCCGCAAGAACTGGGCGAAGGTGAAGCAGTTCGGCGAGATGGGCCTCCTGGTGAACCCGTGGGACGCCGACCTGCACCTGAACCTGGGCGAGGCCTACCTGCAGCTCAAGCAGCCCGACGCCGCCGCCTACGAGTTCGAGAGCGCCCTGGTCGCGAACCCGCCGCTCGGCCGCCCCGCCGTCGCGCAGATCGCCCTCGCCCGCGCCCACGTCGCCCGCAAGGACACCAAGTCCGCCCGGAAGGCCCTCGACGCGGCCCTCAAGCTCGAGCCCAAGAACGCCGAGGCCCTCGAGCTCCGCAAGCGCCTCAAGTAGATCTTACTTTCGGGGACGGTGTTCAGGATCTTACTTTCGGCGGCGGGCCGAGGCTGCGTGACCGCATGCTCGCGGCGACCCGAAGGTGAGGCTAGCCGCGGGGCTGGTTGTAGAGCCAGCCCGGGGCGGTGTCAGGAAGGGAGTTGTCGAGGATGGCGGCGCGCAGGGCGCGCTCGCGGGCGGCGCAGGCGACGATGGCGTCGCGGGCCCGGTCGGCGGTCTTCTTGTACAGGGCGGCGCGCGGCTTGGAGGTCGTGAACTCGGCGTAGTCCATGGGCTCGCCGAGCACGAGGATCACCGGCTTGCGGCGCTTGATGCCCTTCTCGTAGGTCTCGCGGCAGTCGCCCAGGAAGTCGTTCGAGAGCCCGTTGATGAACAGCGGGATCACGATGGGGCGCGCGCCCAGGATCATCTGGCCGACGCCGGGCTGCGCGGGCAGGAGCGCGTACGGGTCGGCGCCGCGGTTGCGCGTGCCCTCGGGGTGCATGCCGACCAGGACGCCGGGCTCGCCGAGCAGACGCACCACGGTGTCGAGCGCCTGCTGGTTGAGCGGCGCCTTGGCCGGGTGGCGGAAGATCGGCGGGTACATGCTGCCGCCGCCCATGGCGTAGTTGAGCAGCACGCCGATCGGCTGCTCGTAGAAGAAGTTCGCGCGCACCGGGAAGAACATGCGCCGCGTCCAGCCGGGGCCGCGCCAGAACATGGCCAGCATGACGACGTACATGTCGAAGAAGCTGCGGTGGTTCGCCACGAACAGGATGCCGCGGTCGGGATGCATGGCGTGCACCCGCTCGAGCCCATCGACATAGAAGCGCGGCCCGACGGTGAGCTTGATCCACGGGACCGACTTGGTCATGAACCAGTGGAGGAACCGCTTGGGCAACGCGCGTTCGTTGGAGAAGCGCGCCAGGTCCAGCGCGGCGCGCTCGAACCGGGTCAGCTCGGGTAGCTCGTTCTGCTCGCGGAGCTCGCGTTTGCTCCGCTCCTGACTGGTCTCGCCTTGCTGCTCGCTGCGCATGCGCTCTCGTCCCTATAACATGGCCAGCACGCGCAGGAGCTCACCGACCGACCAGGCCTGGAACGGGCAGCCGCGCGGCGTGAACGGCGCCTCGCCGTCGGCGATCTCCGAGACGTGCTCGAGCCCGGCGTCGCCCAGGTGCAAGATGAGCTCGGCCGCGAAGCGTCCGTACGCGGTCTGCCGCGCCTCGGGGGTGCCGCCGTGCGCGCGCACCCAGGCCTCGACGAACGGCCCGGCCAGCCACGGCCATACGGTACCCTGGTGGTACGCGTTGTCACGCCCCGCGACGCTGCCCGCGCACTGCTGCTGGAACGCGGGGTGCGAGGGCGCGAGCGAGCGCGGCCCCATGGGCGTCCACAGCTCGCGCTCGACCGCCTCGACCGCCTGGCGCGCCTGCGCCGCGGGCACCAGCGGCTCGCCCAGCCCGCCGATCGCGAACAGCTGGTTCGGCCGCAGCGCCGCGTCGAAGGTGCCGGGCACGTGGTCGACGTCGATCACGTCGTTCAGCCAGCCGAGCGGCTCGTTCCAGAAGCGGCGCGCGAAGGTCGCGCGGGCGCGCGCCGCCAGCTCGGTCCAGCGCGGCTCCTGGCGTCCGGCGACGTCGAGCGCGCGGATCCACAGCGCCTGGATCTCGACCGGCTTGCCGATACGCGGCGTGATCACCTCGTCGCCGACCTTGGCGTCCATCCAGGTGAGCTGCACGCCCGGTTCGCCGGCCGCGAGCAGGCCGTCGTCGGTCATGCGGATGCCGTAGCGCGTACCCGCGGCGTAGCCGGCGACGATGTCCTCGACCGCGCGCAGCACGACCGCGCGGTCGGGCACCGCGACCAGCGCGCCCGCCGCGCGCAGCCACTCGTCGACGGCGACGACGTACCACAGCGCGGCGTCGACCGAGTTGTACTCGGGCGCCTCACCGTCGTCGGGGAAGCGGTTGGGTAGCATGCCCTGCGAGACCAGGCCGGCCCACTCGACCAGCAGATCGCGGGCCTCGCGCAGCCGCCCGGTGGCCAGGCACAGCCCGCGCATCGCGATGAAGGTGTCGCGGCCCCAGTCGCCGAACCACGGGTAGCCGGCGATGATCGTGCGCCCGGTGCCGCGCTGGACCACGTACGCGTCAGCGGCGCGGACCAGCGGCGAGGAGAACATCGCGCGCCGCGTGCGCTCGGTCTCGCGCAGGCGGCGCGCCGTCTGCGGCGCCAGCTCGGCCTCGTCACCGAGCCGCGCGCGCGCCAGGTCGCCGTCCGCGGCGAGCACGATGCAAGCCTCGCCGTTGGCCAGATCGAAGCGCCACACCCCGGGCGACGCGAGGTCCTCCAGGCTGTCGAGGCCACGCTCGCGCTCCTGCTCGTAGTCGAAGCCACGGTACCAGTCGGGCGCCGAGGTCCACTCGCCGTTGGCGCGGGCCCGCACGCCGGGGACGCCCTGGTACGCCTGCCAGTGCAGCTCGCCGCCCTGGCCCGTACCGCCCGCGCCGCCGCCACCCGGGCCGCGCCCGCTCTCGAAGCGGAACGCCGGGTTCTCGTGGTGAAGCGCGTGAAAGTTGCGCCCCGACAGCAGCGGCCGCACGTGCAGCGTGTAGCCTACGCGCGCCAGGCTCGGCCGCCACGCCAGGGTCACGACCGGCGCGCCGTGCGAGACGAACAGCTCGTGCTCGAGCTCCAGGCCGTCGCCGAGGTCGAGGGTCCAGATCGGCCACGGCTCGTGCCGGAACGCGCGCACCCGCGCGGCGCCATCCGGGTAGATCACGCCGTCCCCGTACTGGTGCGATGTGAGCGCGAAGGAGCCGCCCGGCCCCTCGATCCAGGCCTCGACGCCGTTCACCAGCATCATCCGACCGACCGGCGGACGCGTGGCCACGCACAGCAGCCCGTGGTAGCGCCGCGTCCGGATGCTGGAGGTCGTACCCATCGCAAAACCGCCCAGACCATCGGTCTCGAGCCACTCGTGGCGCCGGTCTACCGGCGCGAATTCGCTGCGCATCTCGTCTCCCGCTGCGTGGGCGCTGCCTGCCGGATGCTACCGAACGACGCTACCGAACGATCCTACGAACGACTGCGGAGGGCGTTGCGAAG
>JBKJOI010000244.1:0-9501 GCA_046595695.1 Haliangiales bacterium
TGCTCGTCGAGCTCGCGCACGAGCTCCGCGAGGAAGTCGTGGAGCACGCCGCGCAGGAACGCGTGGTTTGCGAGGAAGCGGATGCGTTCGCGCAAGGCGGTGACGAACGCGCGCGTCTCCTGCACGTAGGCGAGCACCTCCAGCCCGAACCAGTTGCTGCTGGCCCAGCGCGAGCCGCCGTCGGTGACCACGCCGAAGAACGGCCTGAGCAGCACCATCGGCACCTCCAGATCGAGGAAGCGGCCGTCCGCCGTGAGGTTGTTGCTGAGCGAGCCCCAGAACACGCCGGCGTGCAGGTAGCTACGGAAGTGCGCGATGCCGCGCTCGACGGCGGCGGCGAGCGCGGCGGCGATGACCGCCGGCGAGGTGCTCGAGGGCGCGCCCGGCCGTGCGTCGGGCGGGCACAGGTAGACGTGGAGGCGGTGGAACAGCTCGGCGAGCTCGGCCGGCGCGCCGATGTGATCGAGCGCCCACACGAAGTTCGACAGCCTGGCGAAGTCGGCGGGCTTGACGCTGATCGCCTGCATCCGGCGGTCGGTCGTCGCGAAGCGCTCGATCGCGTCGGGCCAGATGCTGGCGAGGAAATCGTCGGCGGGGCGCTCGAGCTCGGCGGCCAGCAGGCCGGTGCACGGGCAGATGCTCGGGGTGAGGCCCAGCGCGTCCAGGGCGCGGCTCACGACATACTCGCGCGCGGCGGCGCTCGGCAGCATGTGGCCGGTGTTGTGGTAGCGGTCGTCGTGATCGGCCCAGTTGCCGGCGAGCGGCGTGCGGCCGATGCCCTTCAGGTAGGCGCCGCGGTGCACGCCGGCGCGTCCCGAGCCGAGCCGGCGCAGCGAGGTCCACATCGGCACGGTCTGCAGGTCGGCGTAGAGCAATTCGGGCGGCGGCCGGGGCGGCTCGGCGTCGAGAGAAAAGGCGCGAATCGCGGCGAGGTCCGTCTCGACGTTGTGCACGTCATGAGACGGATCCAGCGCCGCGAATCGCGAGCGCTTCACGGGGACGGGCACCGTCCACGAGCAGGAGGCCAGGTCGGTGGCGAAGCGCATGGTTCTAGATCCTCCGGGACTAGGGCTCGAAGTCGACGATGGTTCCGAAGCCACCGATGACCGGCGGGTAGCGCGACTCGCGCTGCCTGCCCTTTTGCTCGCCGCCGACCTTGAGCGTGCCCTCCTCGGTCTCGCCATCGGCGCCGCCGATGACCTTGGCCAGATCCTCCACGGTCAGGGTCTTGCCGAGCGGCTTCTTATCGTTCTTCACGTTCTTGTCGTTCATCGGAACAGCTCCTTGTTGGTCGCGGTGCTGCTTGCACCACGATCCCAGACGAGAGCAATCGGTACGCCAACGCCGCGAGGCGAGCGCGGCATGCGATTCCGTGGACTTGCGCGGGCGCGGGTCGCCCTGGCTAGGCAGATTGGCTAGGCAATCCGTCGAGTCGTACGGGCGCGCAAGACGCGGCGAGCGCAGCACGCGTGGCGACGCGCGCGTGCTCGAAGGCGAGCCTGCCGGCGGACAGGCGGAACGGGCCGACGCGGGGCATGACACCCTCGAGCACGAGCGGCACCAGGCCGGCGCGGCGTGGCAGCCGCAGCGATGGGCTGCCCGGACGGCGCCACGGCGAGCGCGACGCGAGGTGGTGGTAGAGCACGCGCTCGCCCGCGGGCATGCCCGCGAGGCCCGGGCGATCCAGCACGCCGCCGTCGATGAGCAGGCCGCCCGCGTGCCACACCGGCTGGAACAGCACCGGGATCGCGCACGACGCGTGGATCGCCGCCGCGACGTTGCCCTCGGCGAGCACGCGCGTCCGGCGCCGCACCAGGTCGTAGACCGAGAGCGCGAGCGGCGCGCGGCAGGCCGCGAAGCTGCGCGCGGGCAAGAGCGCCTCGAGGCGCGTGCGGAACAGCCGGCCCGCGAGCAGGCCGATGCCGGGGCGTGGATCCCAGAAGTCCTCGCGACGCAGCGCGAGCAGCTCGCGCGACAGCGGCTGCGCGTCGACGCCCGCGGCCCAGGCGCCCGCGACCAGGGCGCCCGCGCTCGAGCCGGACAGCCGCGACGGCACCAGGCCCTCGTCCTCGAGCACCGAGAGGACGCCCGCGTGCGCGAAGAAGCCGAAGAAGCCCGACGACAGGGTCAGCCCGAACGGGCCCTCGCGCAGCCACTCGCGCAGCGTCGGGGCGGCCGGTGCCGCGCCGCTCACGCCTGCGCCTCGGCCCAGCCGATGTAGTTCATCTGCTTGGCGATCGTGCGCCGGGCCTCGTCGCCCCAGAAGCGAGCGCAGAGGTGCAGCCCCAGATCGATCCCCGCGCACACGCCGCCCGCGGTGATCACCCGGCCCTCGTCGACGACGCGCTCGTCGCGCACCTCGCGCACGAACGGACGCAGCTCGTCGAACGAATTGAGGTGCGTCGTCGCAGCGAGCCCCTCGAGGTGCCCGGCCGCGCCCAGCAGCAGGCTGCCCGTGCACACCGACGCGATCGGCCGCTCGCGGCCCCAGCCGCGCAGGTAGTCGAGCAGCGGCACGTCGTCCATGAGCGCGCGCGAGCCGAAGCCGCCCGGCACCACGAGGAGATCGTAGTCGTCGAGCGGCGCGTACACGCCGTCGACGCGGAAGTCGATGCCGGTCTCGTCGGAGACCATGGGGCCGTCGAGTGGACCCACGCCGATGATGGCGTGCCGCACCGACGCGTCGATCCCCATCGCCGCGACGCGCCGGAGCGCGTCGTACGGGCCGACGAGATCGAGCAGGGTCAAGCGGTGATAGGCAAGGAAGGCGATGCGGCGGGGACTGCGAGGCGCCATGGCGGCGCGAGCTTACACCTAGTGCGGAGGTGCGGGCGCGGGCGCGGGCGCAGGTGGCAGCCCGGGCGCCGCACCTTTCGCCTCGTCGCCACGCGGCGGCACCGAGCCGGGCGCGAGGCCGGCAGGCGCCGGGATCGACGGCTGCGGCGTCGGCGTGACACCGCTCGGCGTGGGCGCGACACCCTCGGGCGCGGTCGGCTGACCGGCCGCGGGACCGGCGGCAGCGGGCGCCGCGGCGGCAGCGCCGGGTGACGGCCGGTAGGTCGGCACCATCTTCTTCGCGGCCTCCTCGGCGTGCAGCTTCTCCTTCGCCGCGGCCTTCCTGAAGCGCGCATCGGACTGCATGCCGCCGGCCGCGAAGGGCACCTTGTAGTCGGTGGGCTTCTCGGCCTCCATCGGGTCGGCAACGCCCCGGGCATTCGTGTCGAACATGGTGAACGCCAGGAAGATCGCCAGGAACAGCACCGACGACGAGAAGATGATCGCGAAAAACTTCTGGTCCCAGTAGAGGTGCATGAAGATCAGCGCCACGACCGTCGCCTTGATGGTCGCGATGCCGAGCGCCAGCACCAGGTTGACCTGGGTGCCCAGGTTTACGTAGCTCGCTCCGACCGTGATCACGGTCAGGACGAGCAGCGCCCCGTAGGTCTTGAAGTAGTGGGTCAGCGGCAGGACGTGCGGCACGTGATCGGCGCCGCCGTGGCCGTGAGCGTCGTGAGCGTCGTGCGAATCTGGCGCGTGTGCGTTGGCAGACATGTCTTCTCCGAAGGCCTCAGCCCACCAGGTAGAGGAGCGGGAACAGGTAGATCCACACCAGGTCGACCAAGTGCCAGTAGAGCCCGACGTTCTCGACCGGTGAATAGTAGCGGCTCGAGAAGTGACCCTTGCGATTGCGGATGATGAGCCAGGTGATGAGGCCCATGCCGATGACGACGTGGAGGCCGTGGACGCCGGTCATCATGAAGTAGACGGCGAAGAAGATGCTGGCCTGCGCCGGGTTCTCGAAGCCCTCGGCCTTGAACATGCCGCCGGGCAGGAGGCCGTCGTGGATCTTGTGGCTGTACTCGAAGTACTTCACCACCAGGAACGCCCCCGCGAGCACCACGGTGATGATGAGCAGGATGTTCGTGGCCTTCTTGTTGTTGGTCTGCGCCGAGCGCACCGCGAGCGCCATGGTCAAGGACGAGGTGATGAGCACGAGCGTGTTGAGCGCGCCCATGACCTTGTCGAGGTGGTGGTGCGCCTCGACGAAGCCGTCGAAGTACCAGGTGCGGAAGACCGCGAACGCGCAGAAGAGGCCGCCGAAGAACAGGATCTCGGTGACCAGGAACAGCCACACGCCCATCCGGTTCGACTCGAACTGCTGGTCCGAGGAGTCGAAGTGGTGCGCCGTGTGGTACTGGGGCGACAGCGTCCCCGGGGCCGCGGGTGCGGCTGCGTTGTGGTCGCTCACTTGTGACCTCCGGCCGCGCCGGGAAGGGCTTCGTTGAAGTCGTACGGGCCGTGGGTGACCACGGGCGTATCAATGAAGTTCTCGGTGATGGGCGGCGACTCCGTCTCCCACTCGAGCGAGCGGCCGCCCCACGGGTTCTTGCCCGCCACGGGGCCGATCTTGAGCGAACGCATGAGGTACCAGAGCATCAGGAAGAAGCCGGCGCCGATGAACCACGAGCCCACGGTCGACACCATGTGCAGGGTCTGGAACTGGTCGACGTAGTCGTAGTAGCGGCGCGGCATGCCGCGGCTACCCAGGATGAACTGGGTGAAGAAGGTCAGGTTGAAGCCGATGAACACCAGCGCCACCGCGACGCGCGCCGGGCGCTCGTCGTACATGCGCCCGGTGATCTTGGGCCACCAGTGGTGCAGGCCGCCCATGAAGGCCATGACCGTGCCGCCCATCATGACGTAGTGGAAGTGCGCGACCACGAAGTAGGTGTCGTGCAGGTGGATGTCCACCGACAGCATGCCGAGGAACACGCCGGTCACGCCGCCGATGGTGAACAGGAACAGGAACGACAGCGCCCACAGCATGGGCGCGGTGAACGCGATCGAGCCGCCCCACAGCGTGGCCACCCAGTTGAACACCTTGATGCCCGACGGGATGGCGACCAGGAAGGTCAGGAACGAGAAGATCGTCGCGGCGAGCTCGCTCTGGCCCGAGACGAACATGTGGTGGCCCCAGACCAGGAAGCCGATGAGCGCGATGGCGACCGACGAGAAGGCGATCGACTTGTAGCCGAAGATCTTGCGGCGCGAGTGCACCGCGACCAGCTCGTTGATGATGCCCATGCCGGGCAGAATCATGATGTAGACGGCCGGGTGGCTGTAGAACCAGAAGAAGTGCTGGAACAGCACCGGGTCGCCGCCGTAAGCCGGGTCGAAGATGCCAATGTGGAAGGCGCGCTCGAAGATGAGCAGCAGCAGCGTGATCGCCAGCACCGGCGTGGCCAGGATCTGCACCACCGCGGTGGCGTAGGTCGCCCACGCGAACAGCGGCAGCTTGTACCAGGTGATGCCGGGCGCGCGCAGCTTGTGTAGCGTCACGACGAAGTTCATGCCGGTCAAGATCGACGAGAAGCCCAGGATGAACACGCCGAAGGTGATCGAGATGACCGAGGTGCTCGTGGTCGTCGAGTAGGGCGTGTAGAACGTCCAGCCGGTGTCGACGCCGCCGGTGACCAGCGAGATCACCGTGAAGATGGCACCCGTCCAGTACAGGTAGAGCGAGAGCAGGTTCAGCTTGGGGAAGGCGACGTCCTTGGCCCCGCACATGATGGGGAGGAAGAAGTTACCCAGCGCGCCCGGGATCGACGGGATGATGAACAGGAAGACCATCAGCGCGCCGTGCAGCGTGAAGGCCTGGTTGTACTGCTCGGCGCTCATGATGGTCTTGCCGGGCATCATGAGCTCGAGGCGCACCAGGAGCGCGAACATGCCGCCCAGGAAGAAGGCGGTGAGCGTGCTGATGAGGTACATGATGCCGATCCGCTTGTGATCGACGGTGGTCAGCCACGAGAGGATGCCCTTCTCGGCGTTCCAGTAGTTCTTGCCCGCAACCGGGGGCGCGTGTCCGCTGTGGACGTCGTCTGCCGTGATGTCCGACATGTTCAGTCCTCTCTACTTCTGGGCCTTGATGAAAGCGATGATGCCGGCGAGCTGTTCTTCTTTGAGCGTCCCTTGGAAGGTAGGCATGACGCCTGCCGGGAAGCCCTGAACGACCTTTGCCGCCGGATTGTTGATGGACTCGCGGAGGTAGTTCTCGTCGACGGTGATGGTCTCGCCGGTGACGAGCTTCTCGCTCTTGCCGAACAGGCCCTTGAACGACGGGCCACCGTTCGGGACCATCGAGCCGTCGAGGCTGTGGCAACCCTTGCAGCCGCGCTCGACGTAGAGCTTGGCGCCCAGCTCCTCGGGCGTGCCGGTCCACTTGTTCTGCGCCTCGAGCCACTTGTCGAACTCGGGCGGCTCCATGACGGTGACGCGCGCGAGCATGTGCGAGTGGTCCTTGCCGCAGAACTCGGTGCACTCGAGCAGCGTCTCGCCGAGCACCGTGGCGTTGAACCACAGCGTCGTGTAGAGGCCGGGCACGATGTCCTGCTTGACCCGCATCTCGGGGATGAACAAGCTGTGCAGCACGTCGGACGAGCTCATGACGAGGCGCACCGGCTTGCCCTTGGGCACGACCAGGTTGCCACCGCTCACGGTCCCGTCCGGGTACAGGAACGTCCACGACCACTTCTGCGCCTGGACGCGGATGTCGTAGGCGTCACGCGGGGCGATCGACGCGTTCACGTAGCCGCGCAGACCCACGAAAAAGAGCGCGAACACCACGATGAGCGGGATCACCGACCAGGCGATCTCCAGCTTGGTCGAGTGGTCCATCTCCTCGGTGCGATCGTGGGGCGTGCGCCGCTTGTACTTCCACATGAAGTAGAACATTGCGCCCATCACCAGCACGAACGTGATGATGGAGACGTACATGGCGTAGTCCCAGCCCCTGTCGACGTCGGGGGCGAGCGTGGAGCCCTGGATGGGCAGCCACAGCCCGCTCTCGCGGATCGCGGGCACGGCTTGCGCGGCGGCTTGCGCGGCAGTTTCAGGTGCGAGCGACATTCACTGGCTCCGTGGGGGGCGGCCGGCGCTTGCGCTCCAGCCTGAAGAAGTTCATCAGCACGATCGACAGGATGACCACCGTGAGGAGGCCACCCAGTTTCATCAGTTGGTAAGCGGCGAGCCGGTAACCCTTGGCGTTGGGGTCCCAGTGGAAGCAGCGCAGGAGCACCCGGTCCCACGTGCTGCCCAGCTTGCCGTCCGAGGCCTGGAGCAGCGCGAAGCGCAGGTCGCGCGTCGGGAACTGGATGCCGTAGAGCGTCTGCGAGAGCCGTCCGCCGGGCGTGAGCAGGAACGCGCCCGCCGAGTGGGCGAACTGCTTGGTCTTGGGATCCCAGCGATACGGGAACCCGACCGCGTCGGCGAGCGCGCGCACCTGCGCCTCGTCACCGACGAGAAAATCCCAGCCGCGTACGCCCGGATCGCGGCCGTAGGCGGCCAGGTAGACCTGGCGCTTCTCGGCTGCCTTGGCGACGTCGTCGCGGGTGTCGAAGCTGACCACGACGACGCGGTAGTCCTTGCCGGCGGTGAAATCGAGCGCCTTCATGCCGTCGAGCAGGCCGTTCAGGACCACCGTGCACAGCATGGGGCAGTCGTAGTAGGCGAGCACGACGATCGCGGGTTTCTTGCCGTCGAGGTAGTCGCCGAGGCGGACCGGCTTGCCGTCCTGATCGGTGAAGTGGAGCTCGTGGGGAATATCGGCGCCGCGGCGGTCGATGATCTCGATGTGCTCGAGCTCGGGCAGGTTCTGCATCGACGGCAGCCCCGACTCGCGTGGTCCTCCCGGCAGGCCCTGCGCGTGCGCGCGCCCCGGCGCCAGCGCCGCGAGCATCGCGGTGACGGCACAGAGGAGCGTCACGGTCACATGGGCACGACGGGACGACATCTACGGGTTCGCTCCTCCGGGAGCCGGCGCAGGCGCCGCGGGTGCGGCTGGCGCAGGCGCCGCGGCGGGGGCACCGGCCGGAGCGGCCGCGCCGTCAGCAGGCGCCGGTGCGGGGGCCGCACCCGGCACGACCGCCGGCTGCACGACGCCGTCGGGACGCGCAGCCCACTCCTTGAGCACGAGCTCACGGGCGCGGGCCGCGGGCAGCCGGACGACGCCCTTGGTCTGGTCGACCCACACCAGCTTGCCGAGCTTGCCGTCCTCCTCGGCGCGCAGGCCGCGGAGCTGGACGTTCTCCGACTGCAGGACCTTCTTCTGGTACTCCTTGCGCACGTCGGCGCGCAGGTACTGGTCGACGAAGATGACCATGCCGATGAGCATGATCACGATCGCGGCCGTGTAGCCCAGGATCAGGAGGTTCTTTGGCTTGTCCTGTTCCATGGCCTAGATGTTCTCCATCTTCGAGGTCTCGGGGATGCGCGGGTCGTTGATCGCGTAGATCGGACCCTTGGCGAGCTGGCGGCACACCACGAAGATGAACACGCCCGCGGGGCCGGCCCAGCCGGCGATGTCGATCCAGCTGAAGCTGAAGTTGCCGTCGTTGAAGTTCGGCTTCACCAGCCAGTACAGGTCGACCCAGTGCATGACCAGCAGCAGCACGGCGCCGGTGACCAGCAGCTTGTTGATGCGCTTGGCCCAGCGCGACATCATCAGGATGAATGGGATGACGAAGTGCCCGAACAAGAGCAGCAGACTCCAGAACTTCCAGCCGTGCTCCCAGCGGTGCTTGTACCAGAGGGTCTCCTCCGGGATGTTCGCGTACCAGATGAGGATGAACTGGGAGAAGCCGATGTAGGCCCAGAACACGATGAAGCCGAACAGCATCTTGCCCAGATCGTGCTGGTGCTCGACCGTGGCGACCTTGCCGAGCAGGCCGCGCGAGCGCAGGCCGACCATGATGAGCGCCGCCGCGCACAGCGACGAGAGCCCCGCGCCGGCAAAGATGTAGACGCCGAAGATGGTCGAGAACCAGTGCGGGTCGATGCTCATCACCCAGTCGAACGAAGCGAAGGAGATCGAGAGCGCGAAGAACAGGATGCTGGGCGCCGACAGCATCTGCGCGCGCAGCGTGAGCCCCTTGTCGCCGGTCCGGTCCTGCTTGAACGACAGGCGGCGGAAGATCAGCGCCATGCCGGCCCAGAGGGCCAGGTAGATGAACGCGCGCACGTAGAAGCCGGTCGGGTTCAGCCAGGCCGCCTTCTTGATGAGGAGCGGGTCGTGCTTGGCGTGCTCGCCCATCCAGTGGTGGTAGATGTCGTGCGAGAACAGCACGACCGGGATGAACAGGATGATGGCTACGGGCAGGAAGCCCGCGAACCATTCCATGTGGCGTCGCGTCGCCGCCGGCCAGCTCGCCTTGGTCAGGTGCCAGATGAGCGGCCAGAACAGCCCGCCGAGCGCAATGGTCGTGACCCACAGGAAGCCGACCAGGTACGACGACGCGAAGGTCTTCGAGTCGACCGCGACACCGGCACCCGCCAGCACCAGGCCGACGACGAGCGCGACCAGGCCGAACGTCTGCACCTTCTTGGCGGCCTCGGGCGACAGGGTCGGCTTGGCGGGACCCAGAGGAGACTCGCTATGCACGTTGCTCATTGCGCTGCCTCGATGCGCCCGCGCGCGTCGGCGGGGACGTCGTCGACGGTGCC
>JBKJOI010000322.1:0-3857 GCA_046595695.1 Haliangiales bacterium
GTCGTCGCGCACGCCGACCGCGGCGATGGAGCTCGTGTACACGACCTTGCGCAGGTTGGCCTTGTAGGCGGCCCACAGCACGGTCTTGCCGCCCTCGACGTTGACGTCGTAGATGAGCTTGGAGTCGGGCATCCACAGCCGGTAGATCGCGGCCAGATGGTAGAGCACGTCGCAGCCGCGCAGCGCCGCGGTGATGCGCTCGCGGTCGTTGACCACGCCGTCCACAATCTCGACGTCGAGGCCGACCAGGTTGCGCCGGTCGACCCCGGGCTCGACGAAGCAGCGGACCTCACGGCCCTTGGCGAGCAGCTGCCGAACCACGGCCGATCCGATGAACCCGGTGGCGCCGGTGACGAGCGTTTTCATGGGTGCGCTTCCTCCAGTGGTTGCCGCCCCGCGTCATAGCATTCTGACCGACCAGTCATCAAGCTGACCCGCCAGTCATCAAGAGGTCACATGTAGGATATTTGCCCTCATCAGAGCACGTGTGCGACACTTCGATACATGGCGCTTCCCAGCCCGCGCGAGCAGCGGACAAGCTTTCGATTCATCCGGGTGATCCCCATCTCGTTTTCCACCGAGGAGTTCGCCGAGGTCCGTGCGGTCGCCCGCAACATCTCGTCGGGAGGCATGCTGATCGAGACGCCCTTCCCGCCCGCGCTGGGCACGGAGGTGCGCATCCACTTCCAGATCCCCGACTCGCAAGCCAGCATCATGGCGCGCGCCGAGGTGAAGAATCACTACGTCTTCAACTACAGCGACAACGGCGAGCCGCGAGTCGCGCGCGGCATGGGCGTGCGCTTCGTGGAGTTCGTGGAAGACAGCGAGGACCACATGCGTTCATCCCTGGCGCGTTGGCGGACGCTGCACTGACGTTGCACCGATCTTGCGCCGTCCCCGCGCGGCTGGTAACGCTCAGGCGGGAGTTCATGCACGTACGATCCTCTGTCGCTCATGCTCGATTCGTCATCGCCCTGCTGACCTCGCTCGCGACGGTTGCCGCGGCGCATGCCCAGGTCCCTGCCGAGACCAAGGAACCCGCACCCCGGCCCATGCCTGACGCCTCGGCGGCCGCTGCTGCGGTGGCCGTGCCCGCGCCACCGGTCGACCTGACCCGGATCGACGCCGATCTCGCCGCGCTGGCGGGCGCCCCGCCCGGCCAGGCCCGCCTCGACGCGGCCGCGAAGATCCTCGCCTACGGCGCGGCCGACGTGCCGGCGCTGGCCGCGGCGCTCGCGCGCCCGCGCACGTCCACCGACGAGCAGCGCCGCGAGGTCCTGGCGCGCTTCGACGCCGACGTACCCAACCCCGACGGCAAGTTTGTGGCCACGCGCGCCGCGAAGCTGAAGCCGGGCGAGAAGGCGCCGCCGGATCCCGACTGGCTGGCCGAGCTCGCCGCCCTGAAGGACACCTCGCCGGGCGTGATCGACGCGCTCACCACCGTCGTGCTCATGCGCGCGCTCGCCGGCACCAAGGCGTTCAGCGGCGCCGACGCGATCCTGGGCTTCGCCTTCACCCCAGACGGCATCACCTTCCGCGACGAGTGCGGCCGCCAGCTGCGCGCGATGTCGCCGTACTCGCTGCCCACGCTCCTGCGCGCGTCGCAGGAGAAGAAGGTGGCCGGCGGCTCGCTCGGCCGCTACGCGACCTACCAGCTCGATCGCCTGGACAAGAACCGGCCGTCGTACGCGTTGGCCGCCGCCCCCGACGACGTCGTCGAGGTCGAGATCCTGCGCGCGATCCGCGACGGCAAGCACCCCGACGCCGTCGCCGCGGTCATGGAGCGCAACGGCGCCCGCTCGCCGCAGGTGCGCCACGCCGCGCGCGAGGCGTGGATGGCCTACGTCACCGGCCCGCCGCCGCCACCCGCGCCCAAGGCCAAGCGCAAGCTGCCCGGCGGCAAGATGTCCGACGAGGAGATGCCGCTCTATCTGACCTATCGCGAGCTCGCGCGCCTCGAGCTCGAGCGCAAGCTGACCGAGCTCGGGGCCACCTACGGCAAGCGCGACTCGTCGGAGACCATGAGCAAGCAGCTGTTCACCCTGCTCGACGCGCAGCGCGGGGCGATCTGGGACGAGCAGATGACCGCGGCGACCGCGCTCGCCGGCGAGCAGAAGTGGGCCGAGGCGGCCGCCAAGTTCGACGTGATCCTGGTCGCCGAGCCGCTCTACGGGCGCCGGGCCGAGATGGCGCCCACGTTCCTGGCCCACGGCAAGGCGCTCGCGGCCGCGGACGAGTGGAACGAGGCGGTGATCGCGCTCGAGAAGGCGTACTCGCTCGACCCCGCCGGCGCAAAGGCCGCCGACGCGCGCGCCGAGCTGCACGTGGCACGCGCCGAGGTGCTGCGGGCCGCGGGCCAGCCGGCCGAGGACGAGCTGGCGATGGCGCTGGCCGCCGACCCGGCGCACCCTGCGGCGCAGCGCCTGCTTACCAAGGAGAAGAAGGACTCGGTCAGGGCGCAGCGCGGCTGGATGCTCTACGCGGGCCTCTCCGGGGTGGCCGCGGCGATGCTGCTGGCGATCGCCGCGCTCTGGTCGCGCCGCCGCGCCTGAGAGCGGCGCCACCGCCACGCCTCGTGTACCCTCGCCGCCAGTGCGGATAGAATTTATTGGTCATGCGGGCGTGCGGCTCGTCGGTGAGCAGCGTGGACCCGACAGCGGCGCACCGGTGCTGCTGCTCCACGGCGGGGGCCAGACACGCCACGCCTGGGATCAGACCGGCGAAGCGCTGGCCGGGCACGGCATGCGCGTGGTCGCGCTCGACCTGCGCGGCCACGGCGAGAGCGAGTGGGCGCCGGACGGCGACTACACGCTCGATGCTTTCGCCGCCGACGTGGGCCTCGTGGCGCGCGCGCTCGGCGGCCAGGTCGTGCTGGTCGGCGCCTCCCTCGGTGGGCTCGCCTCGCTGCTGCATGTCGGCGAGGGCGACGGCGCCGGCGTCGGCGCGATCGTGCTGGTGGACGTCGCGCCCCGCATGGAGCCGGCGGGCGTGGCGCGCATCGTGAGCTTCATGCTCGCGCGCCCGGATGGTTTCGCCAGCCTCGAGGAGGCGGGCGACGCCGTGGCCGCTTACGCTGGCGACCGCCCGCGCTCGACCGACCTGAGCGGCCTGGCCAAGAACCTGCGCCGCGGCGAGGACGGCCGCTACCGCTGGCACTGGGATCCGCGCTTCCTGCTCGGCGACCGCCCGCCCGCCACCTCCGACATCAACGGCCGCCTGGTGGCCGCGGCGCGCGCGCTGCGCGTGCCCACGCTGCTCGTGCGCGGCCTGCGCAGCGACGTGGTCAGCGACGCCAGCGTCGAGGAGTTCCGCGCCGCCGCACCGCACGCCCAGCTCGTCGACGTGGCGCACGCCGGCCACATGGTCGCGGGCGATCGCAACGCCGCGTTCACCGACGCGGTGGTCGCCTTCCTGCACCAGATGTTAGGCTGACCTCGTGCGACGACTCCTGGCGCTCCAGACGATCCTCGCGTGCGTCGTTGGCGCCGCGGCCGCGGCCTGCGGTTCGGGCGGCACGGCCATCCCGGCCGGCGTCTCGCGGCAGGAGTACGTCGAGGCGTGCGCGCGCCTGGGCGCCTGCGTGCCCGCGGCCGCGCTCGCGCAGACGCTGACGCAGTGCGCGGCGCTGCCGGCCGCCGCGCGCGAGGCCCTGTCGGCCTCGCTGACCGCCGCGATCCGCTGCGCGAAGGACGAGCAAGGCGACTGCGCCGCGATCCTGAGCTGCTACAGCGCCGGCGAGCCGACCACCGCGTGCGACGTCGCGGCCGTGCCCAGCTGTTTGGACGGCTCGCGCAGCTCGCAGTGTCTGCTGGGCACGCCGCTCGTGCAGGACTGCACGCTGGCCGGCACGGTCTGCG